>NZ_BAAALF010000089.1:0-32556 GCF_039528135.1 Kitasatospora nipponensis
CCACCGGCGGCACCCCCGGCACCGGCGCGGCAGGAGCACCGGGCGCACCGGGAGCGCTGGGCGCGCTGGGCGCGCCCGGGGTCCCGGGAGCACCGGGCAGACCCATCAGACCGGGCGGACCGTCGGTCGCCAGCACGGTCGGCGCGTACGCCACCGGCGGCACCCCCGGCACCGGCGCGGCAGGAGCACCGGGCGCACCGGGAGCACCCGGCAGACCCTCCGGCGGCGCCAGCACGGTGCGGGCGTGGTCGGCGGGGGCCGGCGGCACGGGCGGCGAGGCCGCGGCCACCCGGGCCGGCGGCGGCATCCGGACCGTCATCGCCTCCGGCGGGGTCCCCGGAGCGGGCACCGCGTCCTGGTCGTCGAACTCGGCCAGCAGCTGGTAGCCCTCGGGCAGCGCCACGGTGGCGCCCGCGGGGTCCAGGAACGCCTGCCGCTGGGGCTCGCGCTCCCAGCTCGGCGGCGGCGCGAGCATGGTCGGCGCGTCCCCGGCCGGACGGCCCGAGGCCGGCGGCGCGGTCAGCACGGCCGGCGGCGGCGCGTCGTTCACCGCAGGCGCGTCGTGCACCGGCGCCGGCGGCGGGTCGGCCACCGCGGCGGGCGCCACGGGCGCCGCCGGGGTCACGACGGGCGCGGCGGGCACGGCCGGCGCGGCGGGCGCAACGGGTGCGGGTGGCGGCGTGGCGTCGCCGGGCCGGGCCGCCTCGCGGGCGATCGCCGCCTCCCCCACCTCCTGCAGCCACTGCGGCGGGCTGAGCAGGAAGGAGGTCGCCTCGGCCGGGCCGGGCACCGGCTTGCCGGCCGCCGCGGCCCCGGTCGCGCCGACCGGCCGGCCGTACTCCTCCTCGTAGCGGCGGACCACCTCGTTGACCGGCAGCGGGGGCCAGAGCGTGCTCGCGCCGGTGTCCCGGGCGATCACCAGCTTGACCGCCCCGCCGTCCGAGGAGGGGCCGCCGGCCCGGTCCTCGGCCCAGCAGACGAATCCGAGATCGAACTCCCGCACCCGCACCTCGCGCTGCTGGAAGGGCGGTACACCGCCGTTGATCCAGTCAGTCGCCAGGTCCTGCGCCTGCGCGTACGTCACCATGCCCGGCCCGCTCCCGACTCGACCCTGTCCGACACCGCCACCGCTCCCCCGCCCGTACCCGTCATCCGCCCGGGCCTCACGGGACCGGTACCGCGCGGGCGAACCCGCCGTCCACCATCAGCTCCGCGACCGTCTCCAGCTCCGGCGGGCTGCCGGCCAGCCGGAGCAGGAAGTCGTCGAAGCTGTCGCCGCAGCGCAGCAGCAGCCGCCGGACCCGGTCGGCCGGGTCCTCGGGCGCGCCGGCGTCGCGGGCGTCGTCGTAGAGGCAGAACCAGACCGACCCGAGGTCGTCGCCGCGCACCTTGAGGGCGAGGATGCCGCCCTGCACGAAGGCGACGCCGAGGTAGTCCTTGGTCAGGTGGTCCCGCAGGCACTTGTTGACGTAGACCAGGTCCTCGACGCCGTACTCCTCGCTGAGCGTCAGGAACGGCTGGTCGAGCAGCAGGCCGAGCTCGGTGTCCAGGGCCACGCCCACCGGGCCGCGCCCGCCGGCCAGCTTGAGGAAGCTGCGGTAGGGGCCGGGCAGCCGGTAGCCCAGGCGCTCCTCGGCGGCCTGCAGCAGGTCCTCGCTGACGCTGACCGGCTCGGCGCCCTCCTTGGAGAGCGAGACGTGCATGGTCCGGTGCTCCTGCAGCGGGCGGGTGCCGCGGCGGCCGTGGTCGGCGGCCGAGCGGGCCAGCCCGCCGTGGTGCCGCAGCAGCGCCTTGACCTCGACCGGGACCAGCTCCATCCGCCGCCAGCCGGGCGCCGCCCCGCCGACCGCGTGGTGCCAGGTCCAGCCGGGCGGGGTGGCCACCGCGGACTCCTGGTCGGCCCAGAGCTCGTGGCCCTGGCTGAAGAGCGCGGCGTTGGCCGAGACGTAGTCGGTCAGCCGCAGCTCGTCCACGCCGAAGCCCTCCGGCGGGTCGGCGACCTCGGCGGCCGCGCGGGCGTACGGTCCGAAGTCCGGGTAGCCCTGGTCGTCCACCCGCACACCGGCCGGGTACTTCGCCGCGCGCACGGGGTCGGGAAAGTGGACCACCTGTCCCGCGTAGGCCGCGTTGGGCACGGCGGCGGCGCCGGGCCGACCTGTCGTCATCTGGAAGCCCCCACTGACTGAAGCTGATGTGCTGGGCACCAGGGTAAGTGGTCGGGCCGCCCCGCGGTCCCCCCGCCCGGGGTCCAATCGACCCGCTTCCCGCACCCGTGCCCGGCCGCGCCGCCCGGGGCGGCGCGCACCGGCCGCCGCTCAGCCGAGTGCCCTGCGCAACTCCTCGGCCACCCGGCCCTGCTGCTCCTCGGTGAGCTGCGGGAAGAGCGGCAGGGTGAGCAGTTCGGCGGCCGCCCGCTCGGCCCGCGGGAAGGCGCCGGCCCGGTGGCCCAGCGACCGGAAGGCCGGCTGCAGGTGGACCGGAACCGGGTAGTGCACGCCCGCGCCGATCCCGGCGGCGGTGAGCGCGGCCAGCACCGCGTCCCGGCGCCGGCCCGGCCGGTGACCCTCGCCCGGTCCGGGTGCGATCCGCACCGTGTAGAGGTGCCAGACGTGCTCGTTGCCCGGCCGCACCGCCGGCAGCCGCAGGCCCGGCAGGTCCGCCAGCAGCCGCCCGTAGCGCGTCGCCGCGCCGCGCCGGGCGGCGTTCCACTGCGGCAGGCGGCGCAGCTTGGCCCGCAGCACCACCGCCTGCACGCTGTCCAGGCGGGAGTTGAAGCCGAACCGCTCGTGCACGTACTTGACGGCCGAGCCGTGGTCGGCGATCAGCCGCACCGCCTCGACGAGCCGCTCGTCGGAGCCGAGCACCGCCCCGGCGTCGCCGTAGGCCCCCAGGTTCTTGCCCGGGTAGAAGCTGGTGGCCGCGGCCACCCCCCAGGCACCGGCCGGCACGCCGTGCTGGCTCGCCCCCTGGGCCTGCGCCGCGTCCTCGACCACCGGCAGCCCGCCGAACTCCTCGGCCAGTGCCAGCAGTTCGCGCATCGGTGCGAGCTGGCCGGTCAGGTGGACCGGCAGCAGCGCACCCACCGGCCGACCGGCCGACCGCTCGGCCACCAGGGCGGCCCGTGCGGCGGCCGGGTCGAGCAGCTGGAACTCGTCGTCCACGTCGGCCAGGACCGGCCGCAGTCCGGCCCGCACGACGGCCTCGGCGGTGGCCACGAAGGTGTTGGCCGGCAGCAGCACGCCGGCGCCCGGGGCGAGTTCGAGCGCGCGCAGCACCAGCTCCAGCGCGTCCGTGCCGTTCGCCGTCCCCACGCAGTGCCGCACGCCCGAGAAGGCCGCGTACTCCGCCTCGAAGGCCGCCACGTCCGGCCCCTTGACGTAGGCGGCCGAGGCCAGCACCCGCTCCAGACCCGCGCGCACCTCCTCGGCGACCTCCGCGTGTGCGGCCCGCAGGTCGACCAGCGGGATCGGCGGGGTCGGGGGGATCGGCGGGGTCGGCGGGATCGGCGGCTCGGCCATGGTCGACTCTCCCTTACTCGTCATCTCGTCATCTCGTCCTCCGGCGCCCGCCCGCCGCCGGTCAGCGGGCCAGGATCGTGCGCAACACACTCACCACATGGTCCTGCTGACGCTCCGTCAGAGCGTGGTAGAGCGGCAGGATCAGCGAGCGGGCGGTGATCAGCTCGGTGACCGGCAGCGGAACCCGGGCGGTGCCCCGGTAGGGCGCTTCGAGGTGGGCGGCCATGATGCCGCGCCGGGCCGCCACCCCGGCCGCGGCCAACTCGGCCAGCACCACGGCCCGGTCGGGCGCACCGGGGGGCAGCAGCAGCCAGCAGGACTGCAGGTTGCCGGCGCCGAACGGCGGGTCGACGACCAGGTGCTCACCCAGCTCACCGAGCAACCGCCGGTAGCGCTCGCCCAGTTCGCGGCGCCGGGCGACCATCGCGGGCAGCTTGCCCAGCTGCACCAGGCCGATCGCCGCCTGGATGTCGGTCATCCGGTAGTTGAAGCCGACCTCGTCGTAGGTCTCCAGCACGCTCGCGCCACCCGCCGTCGCATGCCGCTCGGCCGCCGAGACGCTCATCCCGTGCTCGCGCAACCGCCTTAGCCGGGCCGCCAGTTCACCGTCCCGGCAGGTCACCATGCCGCCCTCGCCGCAGGTCAGCAGCTTGCGCGGGTGGAAGGAGAAGGCGGCCAGCTCCGCCGTCGCGCCCACCGGACGGCCCCGGTAGCGCGAGCCGGCCGCGCAGGCGGCGTCCTCGACGACCGCGATGCCGCGCGGCGCGGCCAGCGCGGTCAGGGCGTCCAGGTCCACCGGCACCCCGCCCTGGTCGACCGCGAGCACCGCCCGGGTCCGGGCGCCCAGCAGCGGCCGCACGGTGTCGGGGGTGAGGTTGCCACCGGCCGGCTCCACGTCGGCGAAGACCGGCACCGCCCCCAGGTAGCGCACCGCGTTGGCGGTGGCGATGAAGGAGAGCGAGGGCAGCACCACCTCGTCGCCCGCGCCGACCCCGGCCCCGATCAGGGCCAGGTGCAGCGCCGTGGTGCAGGAGGAGACGGCCACCGCGTGCGGGACGCCCAGGTGTTCGGCGAAGGCCCGCTCGAAGGCGGCGACCCGCGGCCCCTGCGCCACCCAGCCGGAGCGGACCACCTCGGCGGCCGCCTGCGCCTCCTCCTCACCCAGCCAGGGCAGCATGACCGGGATCGTCGACGGCGGCGTGGGAGCCGCGGGCGGCGGGGACGACGGCGCCGGGGCGGACGACGGTTCGGGAATCGGCACGCTGGGCCCTCTCTCTACGGCTGCTGCTTCTCCTGCTCGCGCCACCAGGCGACCAGCTGGCGCAGCCCCTCGGCGAGCTCCACCCGCGGCTGCCAGCCCAGCTCGCGGGCGGCCGCCGAGATGTCGGCCAGCCGGCGGACCACGCCGCCCGCGGTCTCCCGGGCCGGCCCGTGCTCGACGTCCAGCGGGCTGTCCATCGCGGCCAGCAGGGCGTCCGCCAGGCCGCGCAGCGAGACCTCGGTGCCGGTGGCGATGTTGTAGACCCGGTCGGTGACCGGCGCCGCGGCCGCCAGCAGGTTGGCCCGGGCGATGTCCTCGGTGTGCACGAAGTCCATGGTCTGGGCGCCGTCACCGAAGATCAGCGGCGGCTGCCCGGCCGCGATCCGCTCCATCCAGCGGATGAAGACCTCGGTGTACCGGCCGTGCACGTCCATCCGCGGCCCGTAGACGTTGAAGTACCGCAGGGCCACGTAGTCGAGCCCGTACATCGCGTGGAAGCTGCGCAGCAGGCCCTCGTTGAAGACCTTGGCGGCGCCGTAGAGGGTGTCGTTGCGGTAGGGGTGCTGGCTCTCGGGGGTCGGGAAGGTGTCGGCCAGCCCGTAGACCGAGGCGGTGGAGGAGGCGATCACCTTGCGCACCCGGCACTCGGCGGCGGCCTCCACCACGTCGAAGGTGCCGTCGACCATGACCTCCAGCGCCAGGCGCGGCTCGGCGGCGCACTGGGTGATCCGGATCGCGGCCAGGTGGAAGAGCAGGTCGGTGGGCTCGCCGAGCAGTTCGCGCAGCAGCGCGCGGTCGCGGATGTCGCCCTGCACCACGGTCAGTCGGCCGGGCCCGGCGCGCCGGGCGGCCGACGCCAGGTTCTCCCGCCGGCCGCGGACCAGGTTGTCGAGCACCACCACCTCGCGGGCGCCGGCCGCGATCAGCTGGTCGACGACGGTGGAGCCGATGGTGCCGGCGCCGCCGGTCACCAGGCAGCGGGCACCCTCGACGGGAACGGAGGTCATCAGGCGGTGGCCCTCTCCGGGACGGGGTCGGGATACGGTTCGCGCACCGGCCCCACCCGCACCGGCACGGTGGCGCCGCCGAGTTGGAGGCTGAGCGAGGCGGCGTGCAGCAGTTGCAGCACCCGCAGGCCGGCCCGCCCGTCGGTCAGCGGCGCGCGGCCCTCGGTGATGGCGGCCGCGAACTCGGCCATCACGTTGCGCAGCGCCTCCTGCTCGACCAGCGCCGGCGCGACCATCTCGCCCACCCGGTAGGAGATCCGCGCCTGGTGGCGGATCTCGTCGGTGAGCTCCTCGGGCGGGGTGAGGTCCACCCCGCGGTCGTGCACCGCGAGCCGGGCCTGCGGGTTGAGGTCGTCCCAGACCAGGGTGCGCCGCGAGCCGCCGATCAGCGTGGTGCGCACCTTGGTGGGCGAGAGCCAGTTGACGTGGCAGTGGGCGAGCGCGCCGTTGCTCAGCCGCACGGTGAGGTAGGCCACGCAGGCCCGGCCCGCCCCGATCGGATCGGCGCCCTGGGCGCTGACCCCCACCGGCTCGACGCCCGGCGGCAGCACGAAGTCCAGGATCGACAGGTCGTGCGGGGCGAGGTCCCAGAGCACGTCCACGTCGGGCTGCACCAGACCGAGGTTGATCCGCACCGAGTCGAAGAACTGGATGTCGCCGATCTCCCCGCCGTGCACCAGCTCGCGGATCCGGCGGACCACCGGGGTGTAGCAGAAGGTGTGGTCGCACATCAGCACCAGGCCGCTGCGCTCGGCGAGTTCGACCAGCTCAGCGGCGTCCCGCGCGGTGGTGGTGATGGGCTTCTCGACCAGCACGTGCTTGCCGGCCTCCAGCGCCTCGCGGACCAGCCGGTAGTGCGCGGCGGCCGGGGTGGCGACGGCCACCGCGTGCACCCGCGGGTCGGCCAGCACCTCGGCGAACGAGGTGGTGTCCCGCACCGTGCTGTACTCGCCCAGCACCCGCCGGGACTTGGCCGGGTCCAGGTCGCAGAGCCAGTGCAGCCGCAGCGCCGGGGTCTGCTGGGCGTTGCGCACCAGGTTGGGTCCCCAGTAGCCGGCCCCGACCACCGCCAGCCCGATCCGGCCGCGGCCCAGCGGTCCGGGCGGCGCGTCCTCGACCGGCAGGGGCTCCGGCCGGCCCGGCGTCGGCACGTGCTCGCCCGGGGCCTCGTGCGCCTGCTCGGCCCGCGGGTCCCGCCGGGCCGGATGCACCGCGGCGACGGCCGTGCGGGCCGGCGGCCCCGAGGACGGTGGACTTCCCGGCAGTTGCGTCATCGCGACCCCCCTGGGCACCGCTCAGCCGCCCCCGACGGCTGTCGCTGCTGGAACGGTACCGGCGCCCGCCGCCCACCGCAGGGTGAATCCGGAAACCCGACCGCGTGATTGTGAACGACCTGTGGATTCACCACTCCGTCCGTACACCCTCCGGTACCCCGGGTGATCGACTGTCCGATTCGTTTGGCAGGCTGGGCCGCGCGCGGGAACGACCGACCGGCCGACCGCGCCCCGCAGCCGAGAGAGAAGGAGCAGCCGTGGACCTGCGTCGACCGACCCCGCGCCCGGGCGCCCCGCTGCTGCGCCACGAACGGGACAGCCTGCTGCCGGCGGTGGCCGCCGCGCTCTCGCTGCGCGGTGGCGAGGTGCACACGCTGGCCGGCCGCAAGGCCGACGAGCAGCCCCGGCTGCACCCGCTGGTCGGCGAGTTCCTGGACGCGCTGCCGATCGAGCAGCGCGAGCGCTTCACCGGCCGCTGCCCGGAGGCCGTGCTGCTCTCGCAGTACCTGGGCGCGGTCGACACCGGCCGCTCCAAGCGCGCGGCCAAGAAGCCCCTGAGCCTGCACGACGCGCGCAAGGCGCTGAAGGGCGCCAAGCTGACCACCGTGCGGATCCGCGAGCAGGACGACCCGGCGCACGGCACCCACGCGCCGCCGTGCCGCTCCTGCGCACCCCTGCTGGAGCACTTCACGGTGCAGAGCGTCGAGGTGGCACCGCGGCCCTGAGGGCCTGCGCACCACGGAAACCCCGGCAGGCCGCCGGGCCGCCGCACCCGCGCCGCACCCGTCCCTGTCCCCCGAGCCCGGAGCACCCCCTGAATCCGCTCGCCACACCCACCCCCGGTCCCACCCGCTCGCAGCCGCGCTTCTCCGCCGACGTCGCCGCCGCCCTCAAGCAGGCGGGCTGGCACCCCGGCCGCTGGGAGATCCGGCGCGCCGAGCAGTGGGCCGACGAACTGCTCGACCACCGCACCGCCGACGGCGTCCCGCACGCGGTCTTCCCGGCCGCCGTCGAGGCCTGGGCCGAGTTCGGCGGGCTCTCCTTCGACCTGGCCGGCGCCGGGCGCGACGTGGCCCGCACGCCGTTCCTGCTGGACCCGCTGCGCGGCCTGCACCTGCCGCGCACCCTGGCCGACCTGGGCCGGGCGCTGGACAGCAGGGTGGCCCCGCTGGGCGAGGAGTTGCACGGCCAGGCGCTGCTGGCGATCGACGAGGCCGGGCGGGTCTTCAGCCTCGACCACACCGGCGAGTGGTTCCTGGGCGCCGACCTGGACCAGGCGGTCTCCACCCTGGTCCTCGGCACCTGCCCCGAGCGCCTGCACACCGGGGCTTCCCCGAGCTGACGCGTCCACAGGTGTGAATATTTCCGGGGTGGTTGGTGATCACGGCGGTCGGCCCCACCACCCCGGCCGGAGCCCTGCCGCCGCGCGCTACACCAGCGGGTCGGGACGCACCGCGAGCCGTGAGGGCAGCAGGGCCTGCACCCGGAAACCGCCGTCCTGCTCGGGGCCGGCGGTGAAGCTGCCGCCCAGCGCCAGCACCCGCTCCTCCATCCCCACCAGCCCGTTGCCCCCGCTCGGCAGCCGCACCTGCTCACCCGCGCCGCTCGGGCAGTCGTTCACCACCGCCACCCGCACCCCGTTGGGCAGGTAGGCCAGCAGCACCGAGACCTGCGCCCCGCCGGCGTGCTTGTGGGCGTTGGTCAGCGCCTCCTGGACCACCCGGTAGGCGGTCTGCTCGGCCCCCGCGGTGTACGGCTGGCGGCTGCCGCTGACGGTGAGCGTGACCACCATCCCGGCCGCCTTGGACTGGTCCACCAGCCGGGGCAGCTCGGCCAGCTGGCCGGGGCCCTGCGCCACGGGTTCCTCGCTCATCCGCAGCACCCCGAGGATCTCGCGCAGCTCGTTGAGCGCCTGCCGTCCGGTCTCCGCCATCAGCTTGGCGCTCTGCGCGGCCCGCTCGGGGTCGCGCGCCACGATCCGCTCCACCGCGCCCGCGTGCACCACCATCAGGCTCACCCGGTGCGCCACCACGTCGTGCATCTCGCGGGCGATGCGGGTGCGCTCCTCCAGCCGGGCCCGCCGGGCCCGCTCGCTGGCCCGCTCGGCCAGCAGGTCCAGCTCCGCCTCCAGGCCGTGCGCCCGGTCCTTGAGCGACTCCACCAGCCGCCGGCGGGCTCCGATGTACAGGCCGGTGACCAGCGGCGGGACGGTCAGCCCGACCGCCACCAGCACCGCGATCAGCACGAAGACCCAGGTCGCCGGCGCCTGCTCGCCCGGCTGCGGATCGACGGCCAGGAACGAGAAGAGCGTCACCGCCAGGGTCTCCACGAAGACCACCGAGGAGAGCGCCAGCGCCCGGCGCCGGCGCGAGGGCCAGGTCCAGCTGACCGCCATCGTGTACAGCGCGACGATCAGCAGCACGATCCCGAAGAGACCGGGCACCAGGATCATCGAGACCAGCACCGGCACCACCGGCCAGCGCCGGCGCACCAGCAGGCTGGCCCCGCCCAGCGCGCCCACCACCGCGGCCGCCACCGCCCAGCCCAGGCCCAGGTGGAAGCGCTGCGCGGCCAGCGAGTACCCGCCCAGCGCACACTCCAGCGCGGCCAGCGCGGCCAGCGCGCAGTCCAGCAGCGCGCTGCGCCGCCGCGCCCACCACCACAAGCCGCGGTCCCGCGCGCCCACCCCAGGCGACATGCTCATACGCGACAGCCTATGTGAGCCCGTGCGCCCGGCCCCACCGAGTTCCACCACCCGGTGTCCGCCATCCGGCCACGACCACTGCGCAGGGCCCCCGCAACCTATGCTGGTCCGGTCGGACAGCGCGGTCCGCCGTTGCCGAACCCCACCACCCCAGGGAGCCAGCCGTGACCGCTCAGGTCCCCACCTCGGCCGACAACCCGAGTGCCGATCCGGCCGCCGACAATGCCGCCTTGCGCGCCGACATCCGCCGACTGGGCGATCTGCTCGGCGAGACGCTGGTCCGTCAGGAGGGTGCGGAGGTCCTGGGCCTGGTCGAGCAGGTCCGGCTGCTGAGCCGCACCGACGGCGAGGCCACCGCCGAACTGCTCTCCAACATCGACCTGGAGACCGCGGCCAAGCTGGTCCGGGCCTTCTCCACCTACTTCCACCTGGCGAACGTCACCGAGCAGGTGCACCGCGGCCGCGAGTTCGCCGCCCGCCGGGCCCGCGAGGGCTCGCTGCTCGCGCAGACCGCCGACCAGCTCGCCGACGCCGACCCCAAGCACCTGGCCGACACGCTGGCCAACCTGGCGGTCCGTCCGGTCTTCACCGCGCACCCCACCGAGGCCGCCCGCCGCAGCGTCCTCAACAAGCTGCGCCGGATCGGCGAGCTGCTCGAGCGTGTGCACCGCGAGCACGTGGCCGCCGGCTTCTCGCCCGCCGACCCGGTCCGGCACTCCTCCGCCAAGCGCTCGGCCGACCGGCGCCTGGCCGAGGTGATCGACCTGCTCTGGCAGACCGACGAGCTGCGGATCGCCCGCCCCGAGCCCACCGACGAGGCCCGCAACGCCGTCTACTACCTGGACGAGCTCTACCGCGAGGCCGTCCCGGAGGTGCTGGAGGAGCTGCACGAGGAGCTCGCCCGGGTGGGCCTGAGCCTGCCCGAGGGGGTGCGCCCGCTGACCTTCGGCACCTGGATCGGCGGCGACCGCGACGGCAACCCCAACGTCACCCCGCAGGTCACCTGGGACGTGCTCAACCTCCAGCACGAGTACGGCATCAAGGACGCCCTGGCGGCCGTCGACGACCTGCGCAACTCGCTCTCCACCTCGGTGCGCCTGGCCGGTGCCTCCGACGAGCTGCTCCAGTCGCTGGACACCGACCTCAAGCTGCTGCCCGAACTGAGCCCGCGCTACCGGCGGATGAACGCCGAGGAGCCGTACCGCCTGAAGGCCACCTGCGTGCGCCTCAAGCTGGAGAACACCCGCGAGCGGCTCGCCGCCGGCACCCCGCACATCGGCGGCCGCGACTACCTGGGCACCCGCGAACTGATCGCCGACCTGCGGCTGATCCAGGACTCGCTGCGCGCCCACCGCGGCGAGCTGATCGCCGACGGCCGGCTCGCCCGGGCGATCCGCACCGTGGAGGCGTTCGGCCTGCAGCTGGCCACCATGGACGTGCGCGAGCACGCCGAGGCGCACCACCACGCGCTCGGCCAGCTCTTCGACCGGCTCGGCGAGGAGGCCTGGCGCTACGCGGACATGCCGCGCGAGTACCGCCAGCGGCTGCTCGCCAAGGAGCTGCGCTCGCGCCGCCCGCTGGCGCCCACCCCGGCCCCGCTGGACGCCGCGGGCACCAAGACGCTGGGCGTCTTCACCACCATCCGCGAGGGCTTCGAGCGGTTCGGCGACGAGATCGTCGAGAGCTACATCATCTCGATGTGCCAGGGCGCGGACGACGTCTTCGCCGCCGCCGTGCTGGCCCGCGAGGCCGGCCTGATCGACCTGCACGCCGGCATCGCCACCATCGGCATCGTGCCGCTGCTGGAGACCACCGACGAGCTGCAGCAGGCCGACCGGATCCTGGAGGAGATGCTCTCCGACCCCTCCTACCGCCTGCTGGTCTCGCTGCGCGGGGACGTCCAGGAGGTCATGCTCGGCTACTCGGACTCCTCCAAGTTCGGCGGCATCACCACCTCGCAGTGGGAGATCCACCGCGCCCAGCGCCGGCTGCGCGACGTGGCGCACCGCTACGGCATCCGGCTGCGGCTCTTCCACGGCCGCGGCGGCACGGTCGGCCGCGGCGGCGGCCCCTCGCACGAGGCGATCCTGGCCCAGCCCTGGGGCACCCTGGAGGGCGAGATCAAGGTGACCGAGCAGGGCGAGGTGATCTCCGACAAGTACCTGCTGCCCTCGCTGGCCCGGGAGAACCTGGAACTCACCCTCTCCGCCACGCTGGCCGCCTCCGCCCTGCACACCGCCCCGCGCCAGGCCCCCGAGGAGCTGGCCCGCTGGGACGCGGCGATGGACCAGGTCTCGCAGGCCGCGCACACCTCCTACCGGGGGCTGGTCGAGCAGGAGGACCTGCCGAAGTACTTCTTCGCCGCCACCCCGGTCGACCAGCTCGCCTCGCTGCACCTGGGCTCGCGCCCCTCGCGCCGGCCCGACTCCGGCGCCGGCCTGGACGGCCTGCGGGCCATCCCGTGGGTCTTCGGCTGGACCCAGTCGCGGCAGATCGTGCCCGGCTGGTACGGCGTCGGCTCCGGGCTGGCGGCCGCCCGCGCGGCCGGTCTGGGCGACGTGCTGACCGAGATGTACGGCCAGTGGCACTTCTTCCAGAACTTCCTGTCCAACGTCGCCATGACGCTGGCCAAGACCGACCTGCGGATCGCCCGGCACTACGTCGAACAGTTGGTCCCGGCCGAACTGCACCACGTCTTCGACCAGATCACCGCCGAGCACGAGCTGACGCTGCGCGAGGTGCTGCGGCTGACCGGCGAGAGCGAGCTGCTGGAGCACCACCCGGTCCTGAAGCAGACCTTCGCGGTCCGCGACGCCTACCTGGACCCGATCTCCTACCTCCAGGTGGCGCTGCTGCGCCGCCAGCGCGAGGTGCTCGCCGACGGCCGCACCGAGGACCCGCTGCGGGCCCGCGCGCTGCTGCTGACGGTCAACGGCATCGCGGCCGGACTGCGCAACACCGGCTGACGCCGGCGCGAAACGCCGTGGGGGCCGCTCGAACGTCGAGCGGCCCCCACGGCGTTTCCCGTTTCCTGCTGGACGTTGCCCGGCGTTTCCTGCCGTTGCCCGGCGTCTCCCGGCCGGGGCTCTCAGGCCGTCGGGGGGCCGTCCGTGCGCTCGGCGCGGCGGCGCTTGAGCCACATCGCCCCGCCCCCGCCGGCGAGCAGCAGCCCGCCGGCCACCGCGCCGAGTCCGGCGTTGCCGCCGATCGAGCTGATGAACGTACCGGTGAGCTCGTCGGTCGAGGGCCCCGCGCTCGGGGTGGGGTCGGGCGAGGGCGAGGAGGCGTCGACCAGTTGGGCGTCCACCGGCGGCGCGGCGGCCCCCGGTGCGGCCTGGCGGGCCCGGCCGGTGCTCCGCGAGCCGCCGGCGAAGGCCGCGGTGCGGGTGGCGGAGACCGAGGTGGAGGGCGAGGGGGTCGCCGTGGGGCACCCGCTGGGCGGCGCGGTGGCCGAGCCGGTGACGGCCGGGTGCACGGTGGCCGGCGGGGTCCCGGTGGTGGCCGAGGGTGAGACACCCGGCGCGGCGGCCGGTGAGGGCGTGCCGCCGGGCACCGGCGGGCAGCTCTCGGCGGGGGTGGCCGGCGCCGATGCGGCGGCCGAAGGGGTCGGGGCGGCCGGGGCCGTGCTGGGCGCCGGCAGCGGCGGGCGCACGGTGGGCGCGGCCGGGGCAGGCGGCACCACGGCCGCCGGCAGGCTGGTGGTGGGTGACGGGCTGGGGGTGGGGCTGGCGCTCGCCGACGGCGAGGACGCCCCTCCCGGGTCGGCCCACGCGGGTGCGGCGCCGCTCAGCAGCAGCGCTCCGGCCACCAGAATCCAACCGCCGGCCCTGTGTGCCGTGCTCAACCGCGCCGCGCCCACCAACGCCCCGCCTTCCCGAAGTCCGGGTCGACCGTACCCGATGGGCCCCACCGCTCCGACACGGGACCGGGGGCCGTGAGGAAGAGTTGTACGAACGTTGCGCTGCCGGTCACAGACCGGCCGCCCGGCCCGGGAGCAGACGGCGGATCAGGAGTTGTAGGTGCCCTGGGCCCGCTCCAGACCCTCCGTCAGCAGCGCCTCGACGGCGTCGGCCGCCCGGTCCACGAACCAGTCCAGCTCCTTGCGCTCGGTGGAGGAGAAGTCCTTGAGGACGAAGTCCGCCACCTCCATCCGGCCCGGCGGGCGGCCCACCCCGCAGCGCACCCGGTGGTAGCCGGGGCCGAGCGCCTTGGTGATCGACTTGAGGCCGTTGTGCCCGTTGTCGCCGCCGCCCAGCTTGAGCCGCAGGACCGCGTAGTCCAGGTCCAGCTCGTCGTGGACCGCCACCAGGGACTCGGTCGGCGCCTTGTAGAAGTCCCGCAGCGCGCTGACCGGCCCGCCGGAGAGGTTCATGAAGGTCATCGGCTTGGCCAGCACCACCCGCTGCCCGCCGATCCGCCCCTCGGCCACCTGGGCGCGGCTCTTGTGCGCCTTGAAGCGGGCGCCGATCCGCTGGGCCAGCAGGTCGGCCACCATGAAGCCGATGTTGTGCCGGTTGCGGGCGTGGCCCTCGCCGGGGTTGCCCAGGCCCACGACCAGCCAGGGACCCGTGTACTCGTCAGACATCTGCGCGCTCCTTCTGCCACTTCTTCTCATGATGGCGGGCATGCCGCTGCCCCGGCCCCCGCGCGGGCGGGAGTCGGGGCAGCGGTGAGGATCTACCGGGTCGCGTGGACCAGGGGGGGAGGCTCAGGCCTCGGCGGCGGCCTCGTCGGCAGCGGCCTCGTCGGCGTCGGCCTGCGAGGCCTGGGCGCCGATGACCTGCAGCACGACGGTGTCGGCCTCGACGGCCAGCGTGGTGCCCTTGGGCAGCGCGATGTCGCCGGCCAGGATGGAGGCGCCGGCCTCCAGGCCCTCGACCGAGACGGTGACGGACTCGGGCAGGTGGGTGGCCTCGGCCTCGACCGGCAGCGCGTTCAGCACGTGCTCGAGCAGGTTGCCGCCCGGGGCCAGCTCGCCCTCGGTCAGCACCGGGATCTCGACGGTGACCTTCTCGCCGCGCTTGACCAGCAGCAGGTCGACGTGCTCGATGGAGCGCTTGATGGCCTCGCGCTGGACGGCCTTCGGCAGGACGAACTCGTCCTTGCCCTCGATCGGGACGACCAGCAGGGCGTTCGGGGTCTTGAGCGCCATCATCAGGTCGTGGCCGGGCAGGTTCAGGTGAACCGGAGCGTGGCCGTGACCGTAGACGACACCGGGGACGAAGCCGGCACGGCGGGCGCGGCGGGCGGCACCCTTGCCGAACTCGTTGCGGGGCTCGGCGGCAAGGCGGATCTCGGACACGACTGCACTCCTCGGGAGACTGGCACGGGGGTGCAGGCGGCACTCGTACGGTGGTCATACGAGGCCCGGAAAGCTGTGAAGCCGCCGGGACCACACCCTCAAGATTTTTGGGGGGTCGCTCGGCGGCGGGACGTCCCTGCCGGTGGTCCGGAATCCGGCCACGGCAGCGCGTCGATCACGGAGCAGGCGCCTGGACGGGCGCACGGCATCCCTCGCCGAGCAGTCTCAAGAGTCTAACCGCACCCGTCGTCAACCGTGAAATCGGCCCCGGCGCCAGGAGCGCCGGGGCCGACGGGCCTGACGGCCCCTCAGAAGAGCATCGGTCAGTGCACACCCTCGAAGAGGCTGGTCACCGAGCCCTCCTCGAAGACCTCGCGGATCGCCGCGGCGATCGAGGGGGCGATGGAGAGCGTGGTGACCTTGTCCATCTGGAGGTCGGCCGGGCAGGGCAGCGTGTTGGTGAAGACGAACTCGCTGACCCGGGAGTTCTTCAGCCGGTCCGCGGCGGGGCCCGAGAGCACGCCGTGGGTGGCCGCCACGATGACGTCCGCGGCACCGGCGTCGAAGAGCGCGTCGGCGGCGGCGCAGATCGTGCCGGCGGTGTCGATCATGTCGTCGACCAGGACGCAGACCCGGCCCTTGACGTCACCGACCACCTCGGCCGACAGGATGGTGTTGGCCTGGCTCATGTCCCGGCGCTTGTGGATGATCGCCAGCGGGGCGTCCAGCCGGTCGCACCACTGGTCGGCGACCTTCACCCGGCCGGCGTCCGGCGACACGATGGTCAGCTTGGAGCGGTCGACCTTCTCGCCCAGGTAGTCGGCGAGCAGCGGCAGCGCGAACAGGTGGTCCACCGGGCCGGCGAAGAAGCCCTGGATCTGCGCGGTGTGCAGGTCCACGGCCATGATCCGGTCGGCGCCGGCCTGGGCCAGCAGGTCGGCCACCAGGCGGGCCGAGATCGGCTCGCGGCCCAGGTGCTTCTTGTCCTGGCGGGCGTAGCCGTAGAACGGCAGGATCGCCGTGATGCTCCGCGCGGAGGCCCGCTTCAGAGCGTCGATCATGATCAACTGCTCCATGATCCACTGGTTGATCGGAGCCGTGTGGCTCTGCATCACAAAGCAGTCCGCCCCCCGGGCGGACTCCAGGAAGCGGACGTAGATCTCGCCGTTGGCGAATTCGAAGGCCTTGGTCGGGACGAGTTCGGTGCCGAGCGCCGCGGCCACCTCCTTCGCCAGCTCAGGGTGGGCACGGCCGGAGAAGAGCTTCAGCTTCTTCTCACCCGACGTCGTGATCCCGCTCACTGCACCGTCTCCTCGTGTTGCTGCCGCATGGTTCCGCCGCGCCGCACCCGGGTGGCGTTGCCACCCGGGTCGGTGTTCGACGGAGGATTGGGTGCGCCTCAGCACGGGCTACAGCCCCACGGCGCACGTATGTACTCCAGGTTACGCGCCCGCTCGCGAAGCGTCCGTCCCGGGAGGTCCGCTCAGGCCTCCCGGGAGTCCGCTCAGGCCTCCTGCTGCTCTGCGAGCGCGGCCGCCGCGGCCTCGGCGGAAGCAGTACCGGGGCGCTTGCGCGCCACCCAGCCCTCGATGTTGCGCTGCCGTGCGCGGCTCACGCCGAGCGCGCCCGGGGGCACGTCGGAGTCGATCACGGAGCCCGCGCCGGTGTAGGCGCCGTCACCGATCGTGACCGGCGCGACGAACATGTTGTCGGACCCGATCCGGGCGTGCGCGCCCACCACCGTGCGGTTCTTGTTGACCCCGTCCCAGTTGGCGGTGACGCAGGCCGCGCCGATGTTGGCGCCCTCACCGATGGTCGCGTCGCCCATGTACGACAGGTGCGGCACCTTGGCGCCCGCCCCGATCGAGGACTTCTTGACCTCCACGAAGGTGCCGACCTTGCCGCGCTCGCCGAGCTCCACCCCGCCGCGCAGGTAGGCGTACGGACCCACGGTGGCGCCCGCGCCGATGGTCGCCCGCTCGATCGTGGCGTTGCTCACCACCGCGCCGGCGCCCACCACGGCGTCGGTCAGCGTGCTGTTCGGGCCGACCTGGCAGCCCTCGGCCAGGTGGGTGGCGCCGTGCAGCTGGGTGCCCGGCAGCACGACCGCGTCCGGCTCGTAGCTGACCTGTACGTCCATCCAGGTGGTGGCCGGGTCCACGACCGTGACGCCGGCGCGCATCGCCCGCTCCAGCAGCCGGTCGTTGAGCAGCCGGCGGGCCTCGGCGAGCTGGACCCGGTCGTTGATGCCCAGGATGTCGCGGTAGTCGGTGGCGACCATGGCGCCGACCCGGTGCCCGGCCGAACGCAGGATCTCCAGCGTCTCGGTCAGGTACTCCTCGCCCTGCACGTTGTCGGTGCCGATCCGGGTCAGCGCGTCGGCCAGCAGCTTGCCCTCGAAGGCGTAGACGCCGGAGTTGATCTCGTGGATCGCGCGCTGCTCGGCGCCGGCGTCGCGGTGCTCGACGATCCGGGTCACCGAGCCGTCCTCTGCGTCGCGCACGATCCGGCCGTAGCCGGTGGGGTCGGGGACCTCGGCAGTCAGCACGGTCACGCCGTTGCCCCGGGCCGCGTGCTCCTCGGCCAGCGCGCGCAGGGTCTCGGCGGGCAGCAGCGGGGTGTCGCCGTAGGTGACGATGACGGTGCCGTCCAGCGTGATCCCGGCGGCGGCCAGCGCCTCGACGGCGATCCGCGCGGCGTGGCCGGTGCCGTGCTGCTGCTCCTGGACCACCGCGCGCACGTCCGGGCAGGTGGCGCTCAGGTGGTCGGCGACCAGTTCCTTGAGATGGCCGATCACCACCACCAGGTGCTGCGGGGCGAGCTCCTGCGCGGTGGCCACGGCGTGGCCCACCAGGCTCCGGCCGCAGATCGGGTGCAGCACCTTCGGCAGGGCCTTGGACTTCATCCGGGAGCCCTCGCCGGCGGCGAGCACGATGACGGCGGCAGGGTGGTTGGCACTCACGCGGGAGGCTCCTCGATCGGTTCACAGGGAGGGCGGCGCCCGACCGAAGCCCAGGCCAGTGGCCCATCCGCACGAACAGCCGAGCTTGATTGAGGATACCCGCGAACCACCAGGGGCTTAGCTCCGCCGCTAGGACTCGAACCTAGACAAAGGCCTTCAAAGGGCCCCGTGCTGCCATTACACCACGGCGGATCGGCCGTCAATCCACGGTTCCCGCACAGTCCTGGGCCGCCGGCACCAGGCTCTCAGGAGCCGAGCACAGCCTACGGGTTGCGGCGTCCGAGCTCCACCACCATTGCGGGCCCGGGCCGCGGGGCCCGCGCGCCCCGCCGCCCCCCCGCCACCGCGATCCGCCACCCGACAGTCACCTCTCGGACGCCGAGCGTGCTCCCCCGGGCGGCCGTGAGGTGCTTCCCTTGGAGTGCCGCGCAACTTACGATGCCGTAAGTTACGCAGACGTAGGCTCCGACCGCCGCACCGGCGCCGTCCCCCCATCCCGACCAGCTCCCATCCCGCTCCTTTCCCTCGAGGGACGCCCCATGACCATCCAGGCCAGCGAAGCGCGCCCCAGCGCCGAACCCACCGTCACCCCCGCCTCACAGATCTCCGCCACGCTCGGCGGCGAGAAGCAGGGCCTGCCCGAGCGCCTCGCGCTGGGCCTGTTCATCGCGGTGCCCTTCCTGGCCCTGGTCGCCGCCGTGCCGGTGGCCTGGGGCTGGGGCCTGGGCTGGACCGACCTGGCCATCGCGACGGTCATGTACTTCACCGCCTGCCACGGCATCACGGTCGGGTTCCACCGCTTCTTCACGCACCGCTCCTTCAAGACCAACCGGGCGCTCAAGATCGCCCTCGCGGTGGCCGGCAGCCTGGCCATCGAGGGTCCGGTGGTGCGCTGGGTCGCCGACCACCGCAAGCACCACAAGTTCTCCGACAAGGACGGCGACCCGCACTCGCCGTGGCGCTACGGCGAGACGGTGCCCGCGCTGCTCAAGGGCCTGTGGTGGGCGCACATGGGCTGGCTCTTCGACACCGAGCAGACCCCTCAGCACATCTACGCCCCCGACCTGGTCAAGGACCGCGACATCCGCGCGGTCTCCCGGCTCTTCTGGCTCTGGACCACCCTGTCGATGCTGCTGCCGCCGCTGGTCGGCGGGCTGGTCAGCTGGTCCTGGCAGGGCGCGCTGACCGCCTTCTTCTGGGGCTCGCTGGTGCGGGTCGCGCTGCTGCACCACGTCACCTGGTCGATCAACTCGATCTGCCACGCGATCGGCGCGCGCCCCTTCCGTTCCCGCGACCGCTCGGGCAACGTCTGGTGGCTGGCGGTGCTCTCCTGCGGCGAGTCCTGGCACAACCTGCACCACGCCGACCCGACCTCGGCCCGGCACGGGGTGCTGCGCGGCCAGGTGGACTCCTCCGCCCGGCTGATCCGCTGGTTCGAGCAGGCCGGCTGGGCGCGGGACGTCCGCTGGCCCGACGCCGGGCGCATTGACGCCCGGCGCACCGCATGACCCGTCGTCTACAGCATGATGGAGGGGTGAACGGGAGCAACGGAGACACCGCAGACGGCCACCGCCCGCCCTCGCGAGCCGCGGCCGGTCAGGGAGTCGCCGCCCGCACCGGCTCCGGGGGCGCCCCCGCCCGGCGCGGCCGGGGCGGCCGGGTCCGGATGACGGGCAAGCAGCGCCGCGAACAGCTGCTCGACATCGGGCGCTCGGTCTTCGCCGAGCGCGGCTACGACGGCACCTCGGTGGAGGAGATCGCCGAGCGGGCGGGCGTCTCCAAGCCGGTGGTCTACGAGCACTTCGGGGGCAAGGAGGGGCTCTACGCGGTGGTGGTCGACCGCGAGATGCAGCTGCTGCTCGACATGGTGACCGGCGCGCTGACCGGCGGGCACTCGCGCGAGCTGCTGGAGCAGGCCGCCTTCGCGCTGATGGACTACATCGACACCTCGACCGACGGCTTCAAGATCCTGGTCCGGGACTCGCCGGTGGCCCAGTCCACCGGCACCTTCGCCTCGTTGATCAGCGACATCGCCACCCAGGTCGAGGACATCCTCGGCCTGGAGTTCAAGGCCCGCGGCTTCGACGCCCGGCTCGCGCCGATGTACTCGCAGATGCTGGTGGGCATGGTGGCCCTGACCGGCCAGTGGTGGCTCGAGGTGCGCAAGCCGCAGAAGGCCGAGGTGGCCGCCCACCTGGTCAACCTGGCCTGGCACGGCCTGGAGGGGATGGAGCGGCACCCCAAGCTGGTCGGCGACCGGCAGAACTGACCGGACCGGCCGCGGGGCGCGGGTGCCCGCACGGTCCGGTCGCCGGCCGTTCGCCGTCCGGCGGCTTTCTCGACGTCAAGAGGCTTCATATCGACAGAACCACCGATACACTGATCGACATGGAGGACGAGGTCGACCGCCTGGTCGCAGCATGGCGCCGAGAGCGCCCCGACCTCGACGTGCAACCACTGCAGGTGCTCAGCCGGGTCAGCCGGCTCGCCCGCCACCTGGACCGGGCCCGCCGCACCGCCTTCGCCGAGCACGGCCTGGAGCCCTGGGAGTTCGACGTGCTGACGGCGCTTCGCCGGGCCGGCGAGCCCTACCAGCTCTCGCCGGGGCAACTGCTCACCCAGACCCTGGTCACCTCGGGCACCATGACCAACCGGATCGACCGCCTCGCCGGCAAGGACCTGGTCCAGCGGCTGCCCGACCCCGACGACCGGCGCGGGGTGCTGGTGCGCCTGACCCGCTCGGGGCAGGAGAAGGCCGACCAGGCCCTGGCCGGTCTGCTCGCGCACGAGCGCGAGTTGCTCGCCGAGCTGACCGGCGGCCAGCAGGCCGAGCTGGCGTCGCTGCTGCGGCAGCTGGTCGCCCCGTTCGACAACATCCCGGGCTGACCCGCCCGACCCGACCGACGACCCGCGCCGACCCGCGCCGACCCGACAGGCCGTCACCCGCCCGGCGGGAAGCTCGGAGCGGCGGGCGGGGAGCGGTGGGCGGGGCGGGGCTCAGAAGCCGTCCGGGTAGGGCGCCGCCAGCGCCGGCACCGGAGCCGGTACCTGCTGCGGGCCCTGGTACTCCGGCAGCAGCTCCGCCAGCCGGCGGCGCACCTCCGCGTCCCCGTTGTCCGCCGCCGCCTCGTAGAGGGCGGTCAGGCCCCCCGCCAGGTCGTCCGGGCGCTGCCCGGCGCCGGCCTCGGTGGCGTGGATCCGCGGGTGCTCGGTGGGCAGCCGCCGCTCGCCCTGCGAGAAGAGCGCCTCGTTCAGCTTCTCGCCGCTGCGCAGACCGGTGTAGCGGATCTCCACCTCCGGCGCGCCCAGACCCCCGCTCAGCTGCACCTGGCGGGCGAAGTTGTGCACCAGGTCGACGATCCGCACCGGCTCGCCCATGTCGAGCACGAAGACCTCCCCGCCGCGGGCGAGCCGGCCCGACTCCAGCACCAGGCCGACCGCCTCCTCGATGGTCATGAAGAACCGCGTGACGTCCGGGTGGGTGACCGTCACCGGGCTGCCGCTGCGCAGCTGCTCGGCCAGCACCGAGAGCAGCGAACCGCGCGAGCCGAGCACGTTGCCGAAGCGCACCGCGCAGAAGACCCCGGTGCCCAGAGCCCGGGCGTCGCGGGCGTTGGCCTGCACGATCAGCTCGGCCAGCCGCTTGCTGGCGCCCAGCACCGAGGTGGGGTCGGCCGCCTTGTCGGTGGAGATCAGCACGAAGCGCTCCACCCCGGCCGCCAGCGCCGCCTCCACCAGGTGGTCGGTGCCCAGCACGTTGGACTTCACCGCCTCCGAGGGGTGGCGCTCCAGCAGCGGCAGGTGCTTGTGCGCGGCGGCGTGGAAGACCACCTCGGGCTTGAGGTCGCGGAAGATCTGCTGGATCCGCCGGCGGTCGCGGATGTCGGCGATCACCAGGCTGTCGTCCATGAGCAGCGCCTCGCCCCAGATCTCCAGTTGCAGGCGGTGCAGGTTGGACTCGTCGTGGTCCAGCATGAAGAGCTCGGCCGGGCCGAAGGCGTGCACCTGGCGGCAGAGCTCGCTGCCGATCGAGCCGCCGGCCCCGGTCACCAGGACCCGCTTGCCCTCGACCACCGCGCGCACGTCCGGCGAGACCACGTGCACCTCGGGCCGTCCGATCAGCCGGTTGACGTCCAGGCCGCGCAGGTCGGAGCCGACCGCCTCGCGGCGCAGCGCGGCCAGGAAGGACGGCAGGTAGCGCACGGCGGCGCCGGCCGCGGCGGCCGCGGCCGCCAGCGCGCGCACCCGCTGCGGCAGCAGCCCGGGGATCGCCAGCACCACCACCTGGACCCGGTGGCGCAGCGCGAGGCCGGTCAGCTCGGCGAGCGGGCCGAGCACCGGCAGGCCGTCGACCTGGCGGGCCGCCTTGGCCTCGTCGTCGTCCAGCAGGCCCACCGGGCGCAGGCCGAACTCCGGGGTCCGGGCGAGGTCGCGGACCAGCGCGCTGCCGGCCGCGCCGGCTCCGACGACCAGGGTCCGCAGCCCGTCGCCCGGCCCCTCCCACGGGAGGCGTGACGGGTGGGGGCGGACGGCATCGTGGGACGGCGACATCGGATCCTCCGGTTTCCCTGACCTGGGTCGAGCTGGGCCGAGCCGGGTGGACTCGGCTGCGGCGCCCGCGGGGCGCCGGGGTGGGGGTTGCGCTCCGGGGCGCGGGCGCGAGTGCCGTGGGTACCGGCGGGAGCGCCGGACCTGCGGGCGGCCGCACGCGGGGAGCGGGTGCCCGCGGCGGGGACCGTGGAGCAGCGGGGCGGTGCGGTGGGGCCGGTGCGGTGGGGGTGCGGCGGTGAGGGTGTGGTGCGGCGCTGCGGGTGGGACGGGTGGTGCTGGTGGTGCGGCGGGCCGACGGCGTGGCTCAGTCGGCCCGCAGTTCCGGGGCGGGCGGGACCGCGGCGGGCGAACCGGCGGGCGCGGGCGGCTCGGCCGGGCCGACCCCCGCCCGGCGGGCGAGCGCCACCGCCGCGAGGGTGGAGTGCACGCCCAGCTTGCCCAGCACGTTCTGCATGTGGGTGCGGACGGTGTGCGGCGAGAGGTAGAGCCGCTCGGCCACGGCCTGCCGGCCCAGCCCCGCCACCATGCAGCGCAGCACCTGCTTCTCGCGCGGGGTGAGCGAGTCGACCAGCCGCTCGCTCTCGGTACGGTCGCGGCGGGCGGTGGTCAGCTCCCGCACCACCCCGGTGAGCAGGGTGGGCGGCAGGTGGGTCTCGCCGCGCAGGACGCCGCGCAGGACGGTCACCAGCCGGGTCAGCGAACTCTCCTTGGCGACCCAGCCCGCCGCTCCCGCGTACAGCGCCCGCACCGCGCGCCGCGGGTCCTCCTCCGCCGCCAGCACCACGGCCCGCAGGCCCGGGTAGCTGTGGCAGGAGCGGCCCAGCAGCGTGATGCCGTCCACCGGGCGGCGCACGGCCGACTGCTGCTGGTCCGCGGTGAGCACCGGCACCCCGGCCGTCCGTGACGGGGCGAGCGCGCTGCCGGCCCGGCGTGGTGCCGGCACCACGCCGACCCCGCGCCGCACGACCGGCACGGCGCCGCTCTCCGGGTCGGCCGCGGGCCGGGGACGGCGGGGCGGGCCGACCGCGACCCCGGTGGTACCCAGGTCGGCGTCGACCAGCAGGACGTCGAAGGGGCGGCCCTCGGCGACCGCGCGCTCCAGCGCGTGCTCGGCGGCGGCCGCGCTGCCGGCCGCTCCCACCTCGATCTCCGGCTCGGCGGAGAGCGCCGTCGCGAGTGCTTCGGCGAAGATGCGGTGGTCGTCGACCACCAGGACGCGGATCCGCCCCATCTCGGTGTCCCCCCTGCTCCGGCGCCGGCCCCCACCGATACCGGACTCAGCGTACGGGGTGGCGGGCCGGCTCGTGGGGGTTTGGTGAAGTTCCGTCAGATTCGCTCTGGTCCGGGAACCTTGGCCGCATCACCGGTCGGGAACGCGCAGGACGGCCCGCCCGGGGCGTCCCGACCGGGCAGGGCCCGACGAGCGGCCCTAGATGTCCTGGAGGTCCTGGAGGTCCTGGACGCTCTGGAGCCGGCGGGCGCCGGCCCCCGCGGTCACCGTGAAGGCGACCGGCGCGCGGTGGCCGGCCTCCCGGAAGGCGTCGAGGACGGCCTGCTCGACCCGCTGAGTGGCCTCGCGCGGCACCAGTGCGATCACCGAGCCGCCGAAGCCGCCGCCGGTCATCCGGGCGCCCAGCGCGCCCGCTTCGACCGCACTGGCGACCGCCAGGTCGGTCTCCGCGCAGGAGACCCTGAAGTCGTCGCGCAGCGAGGCGTGCCCGTCCGTCAGGATCGGGCCCAGTGCGGCCGTGTCCCCCGCGCCGAGCAGCGCCACCGCCTGCGTCACCCGCTCGTTCTCGGTCACCACGTGGCGCACCAGCGGCCCCAGCTCGGCCGGCAGGCGGTCCAGCGCGGCGGGCAGCTGCCCGGGCGTCAGATCGCGCAGCGCGGCCAGCCCCAGCAGCTCGGCCGCCCCTTCGCAGCCGGCCCGCAGCGCGGCGTAGGCGCCGTCGCCCAGGTCGTGCTTGACCCGGGTGTCGATCACCAGCAGCTCCAGCCCCTGGTCGGCCGGTGCGAACGGCACCTGGCGCCCGCTCAGGTCGCGGGTGTCCAGGAAGAGCGCGGCGCCCTGCGCGCAGCAGGCCGACGCCATCTGGTCCATCACCCCGCACGGCACCCCGACGAAGAGGTTCTCCGCACGCTGGGCGAGCAGCGCCAGGGCCGCCGCGTCGAGGTCCAGGCCGTGCAGGTCGCGGTAGACCACCGCCACCGCCACCTCCAGGGCCGCCGAGGAGGACAGGCCCGCGCCGGTCGGCACCTCGCTGTCGAAGTACAGGTCCGCGCCGCCCACCGGGTGGCCGTCCTCGAGCAGTGCCCACACCACGCCGGCCGGGTAGCTGGCCCAGCCGGCCACCGCGCCCGGCTTGAGGTCGGCCGCCACCAGGTCGGTGATCCGGCCGTCGCCCTGCGCGCTGTAGAGCCGCAGCCGGCCGTCCTCGCGGAGCCGGGCGGCCACCCGGACCGCCTGCGGGAGAGCGATCGGCATGACGAACCCGTCGTTGTAGTCGGTGTGTTCACCGATCAGGTTCACCCGGCCGGGCGCCGCCCAGACCCCGGTGGGGGCGGCGCCGAAGATCTGCTCGAAGGCGTCTTTCACGTGTTCCTCTCCCGCGGGCGGCCGCCGCTCGGCGGCTCGCTCCGGCTACTTGACGTGGGCCTGGGTGAACGCCCAGGCGTCCGCCACGATGGCGTCCAGGTCCGGACGCCGCGGCGTCCAACCCAGCGCCTGGCGGGCCCGCTCGGCGGAGGCGACCAGCACCGCCGGGTCGCCCGGACGGCGGCCGGCCACCTGCACCGGGATCTCCCGGCCGGTCACCCGCTTCACGGACTCGATCACCTCGCGCACCGAGAAACCGCTGCCGTTGCCGAGGTTGCAGATCAGGTGCTCGCCGGCCTGCGCGGCGTCCAGCGCCAGCAGGTGGGCCTCGGCCAGGTCGGCGACGTGGATGTAGTCGCGGATGCAGGTGCCGTCCGGCGTCGGGTAGTCCTCGCCGAAGACGGAGATGTGCGGACGGATGCCGCGCGCGGCCTGGAAGACCAGCGGGATCAGGTGCGACTCCGGGTCGTGCCGCTCGCCGTACGCGCCGTACGCGCCCGCCACGTTGAAGTAGCGCAGGCTGACCGCGGCCAGGCCGTGGGCGATCGCCTCGCTGGTGATCAGGTGGTCCACGGCCAGCTTGGTGGCGCCGTAGGCGTTGGTCGGCGAGGTCCGCGCGGTCTCGGCGATCGGGCTGACCTCCGGCTCGCCGTAGACGGCGGCGGTGGAGGAGAAGACCAGCTTGCGCACGCCGGCCTTGCGCATCGCGCTGACCAGCTCCAGCGAGCCGGCCACGTTGTTGCGCCAGTACTTCTCCGGGTCCGCGACCGACTCGCCGACCTGGGAGGCGGCGGCGAAGTGCAGCACGCCGTCGAACGAGCCGTCCAGCACGTCGGCGGCGTCCTGGATCCGGCCCTGGACGAAGTCCGCGCCGGCCGGCACGCCCTCGCGGAAGCCCGTCGACAGGTCGTCCAGCACGGTGACCTGGTGCCCCGCCTCCAGCAGGTGGGCTCCGACCACACTGCCGACATAGCCGGCACCGCCGGTGACCAGGTACTTGCTCATGTTGCGACCTCCCGCAGGCGCTGCGCCGCCGCCTCGGGCGACACATCGTTGACGAACGCGTCCATGCCCGATTCCACACCGGCCAGGAACTTCAGCTTGCCTACCGTACGTCGGATCGTGAACAGCTCCAGATGCAGCGCCAGCTCGTCGCCCCCGTGCCTGGGGGCCTGGTGCCAGGCGGCGATGTACGGAGCGGGTACACCGGGGCCGTCGTCGCCGGGGAAGAGCAGGTCGAAGCGCCGCAGCAGGTCGAGGTAGAGGCGCGGGAACTCGGCGCGCTCGGCCTCGTTGAGGGCGGTCAACGAGGTCACCCGGCGGTTCGGGTAGAGGTGGCACTCGTAGGGCCAGCGGGCCGCGTAGGGGACGAACGCCGTCCAGTACTCACCGGCCAGCACCACCCGTACGGGGTCGGCGAGTTCCGCGGCGAGCAGGTCCTCGAAGAGGTTGCGGCCGGTGCGGGCCCGGTGCCCCACCGCGCTGGCGACCATCTTGCTCGTGCGCGGGGTGGTGAACGGGAACGCGTAGATCTGTCCGTGCGGGTGGGCCAGCGTCACGCCGATCTCGGCGCCGCGGTTCTCGAAGCAGAAGACCTGCTCGATGTCCGGCAGGCCGCCGAGCTCCGCGGTGCGGTCCGTCCAGGCGTCCAGCACCAGGCGGGCCTTGGACTCGCTGAGGTCGGCGAAGGAGGCGCCGTGGTCGGCGGTGAAGCAGACCACCTCGCAGCGCCCCACCCCCGGGCGCCCCAACTGCATGGGGACGTCGCGGCCCTCGACGTAGCTGGCCGCGTCGGTGGACAGCGAGGGGAAGCGGTTCTCGAAGACCACCACGTCGTAGTCGGCCGCCGGGACCTCGCTGAGCCGACCGTCCCGGGAGGGGCAGAGCGGGCACTCGTCGGCCGGCGGGTGGTAGGTGCGGGCCTGACGGTGGGAGGCCACGGTGACCCAGTCACCGAGCACCGGATCGCGGCGGATCTCGGCGAAGCTCGCGGCAGGCTCCAGCGGGCGCCGGTCGCGTGCGTCACGCTGCACCGACTCGTCCCGGTCGTAGTAGATCAGCTCGCGGCCGTCCGCCAGCTTGGTCGTGGTCTTCCGCACAGTCTCCGCCCTCGGTGAAGCCGTCCGCCTTCCGCTGATCGCCGTCGGAGATTTCGGGCTCGTCAGGCGCGGCTTCACACATAATCAAACATAACTCATCACCAGTCAACAGACTGTCATGACTGATACCCGAAAAGATGCCGGGATCAGGGGGCTACGGGCGCGCCGAGGGCGCACCGGGCGCCGGTACTGACAGCTTTTCCCAGGCCGCGGCAGGGCGCCGCCCGCCCGCGGCGACCGGGCGGCGGGCCGCCGGGCCCTGGGCGAGGGGGCCGGGACAGGGGGCGGGGACGGGGGCGGAGACGGGGTCGGCGAAGGGGTCAGGGGTGGGGGTGCGGAAGGGGGTGGGTGGTTCGGCCGGTCGGGCTAGTCGCGCACCAGGCGGGCCAGCAGCCCGGTCCGGTCCGCCACCGCCGCCGCCTCCAGCCGGGTGCGGGCGCCGAGCTTCATCAGCACCCGCTGGACGTGCGTGCGGGCCGTACTGGGCGCGATCCCCATGCCCGCCGCGATCTCCTGGGTGTCCTGCCCCTCGGCGATCCGCGCCAGCACCTGCACCTCGCGGCGGGTCAGCGCGCCGAGCAGCCGCAGCGCCTCGTCGTCCGGCTCGCGCACCGGGTGCAGCAGCCGCTCGAAGACCGCCTGCAGCACCTCCACCGCCACGGCCGCCTCCCCGGCCCGCGCGCGGGTGATCGCGCGGTCCACCACCTCGATCCGCTCGTCGCTGCGGACGTAGCCGGCCGCGCCGGCGGCGAAGGCGTTCGCCACCCCGCGCAGGTCGTCCACCGGCCCGAGCACCACCACCGCGACCTCCGGCCGCTCCTGGCGCAGCCGGCGCACCGGTGTGAAGGCCCCCGGCGCCCCCGGGCGCGCCACGCCCAGCAGGCAGACCTCCGGACGGCGTTGCGCCACCAGGTCCGGACCCGCGGCGGCCGGGCAGCCCACCGCCAGCACCCGGTGGCCGCGCACCTGCAGCGCCGCCGCCAGTGCCTCGGCCAGCAAGCGGTGATCGTCCACCACGACGAGCCGTACGCCCAAGGGGCCCTCCCCCGTACCCTGCGCGGAACCGGGTCCACGCGCCGCGTACCGGCCGTACGCCACAGCACTGCTGACGCACCATCACAGCGCATGACGGACCCGGCTCGCTAGATATCGGCCGGTCCGGACGGTGGCAGGAGGATAACGAAAAAGGTCCCCGCCGTGATGGCGGAGACCTTTTCTCGTGGAGCCCCCATGCGGAATCGAACCGCAGACCTTCTCCTTACCATGGAGACGCTCTACCGACTGAGCTATAGGGGCGAACCGGTCGAACGAGGAAGACATTACATGGTCATCGGGGGGATTGGGAAATCCGGTGCCCACCGCCCGGTTCACGCCCCTCGGCGCGGGGCGCGCCCGAGCGGGACCCGGCGCAGGGCGGCCGCCGCACCGGGCACCCCTGACCGGCGGCCCTACACCGCCGGCCCGCCACTGACCGCCGCCGCCCGGCGCCCGGCCGCCGCGGGGAGGCCGGCCTGCCCCCGTGTCAGGTCGCAGCCACCGGTCTCCGGCAGCGCCCGCAGGCAGAGCAGCGACACCACGCCGAGGCCCGCCAGGTACCACCCCACCGGGGTCGCCGTCCCGTACTCGGCGGTGAGCCTGGTGGCCAGCAGCGGCGCCGTCGCACCGCCCACCACGCCGCCGAGGTTGTAGGTGAGGGCCGCCCCCGTGTAGCGCACCCGGGTCGGGAAGAGCTCCGGCAGGTACGCCCCCACCGGACCCAGGATCACTCCCAGCAGCAGGGACGCCCCGGCCAGCCCCAGCAGCATCAGCCCGGAGCGCAGGGTCTCCAGCAGCGGGAAGACCAGCAGCGACCAGCCGGCGGCCAGCGCGCCGGCGACCAGCACCGTTCGTCGCCGGCCCCAGCGGTCGGACCCGCCCGCGCTGCACCAGACCGCCAGCGCCCCCAGCGGCACCGCCAGGAGTTGGAGGGTGAGCATCCGGGTCCGGTCGACCCCCAGGTCGGTGGTGGCGTAGGCCAGGGCGTAGGTGTTGGTCAGGTAGAAGAGGGCGTAGCCGAAGGAGAGCATGCCACCGCCGAGCAGCACCGTCCGCCAGTGCCCGCGCAGCACCTCCAGCACCGGCGCCCCGCCCCGCGGCGCCGACTCGGCCGCCGCGAAGACCGGCGTCTCGGCGATCCGCAGCCGCACGAAGAGCCCGACGCCGACCAGGATCAGCGATCCCAGGAACGGCACCCGCCACCCCCAGCCCGTGAAGTCCGCCCCGGTGAGCCCTGCGGAGAGCGCCAGGAAGACCGTGGTCGCCAGCACCGACCCGGCGGCCGGGCCGAGTTGCAGGTACCCGGCGTACCGCCCGCGGCGGCCCGGCGGCGCGTACTCCGCCAGCAGCAGCGCGGCGCCACCCCACTCGCCGCCCAGCCCGAGCCCCTGACCGAACCTCAGCAGCACCAGCGCGATTGGCGACCAGATGCCCCACTGCGCGTACCCGGGCAGCATCCCCACCGCCGCCGTGCACAGGCCCATCAGCAGCAGTGAGGCGACCAGCACGGCCTTGCGGCCCACCCGGTCGCCGAAGTGGCCGAACACCACGGCACCGACCGGCCGGGCCACGAAGGCCACCGCGTAGACGGACAGGGCGGCCAGCAGCGCACCGGCCGTACCGAGGGCCGGGAAGTACACGTGCCCGAAGACCAGGGCCGCGGCCATCCCGTAGAGGAAGAAGTCGTAGAACTCGATGGCCGTTCCGACGAAGGCGGCAGCCGCCACCCGGCCCAGACCCCCGCCCGCACCGAGGTCCGACCCGTCCCGCCCTGACGCCGCGTCAATCGCCATGCCCCGAGGGTGCCGCGCCGAGGTCCCGGCCGGCAGCCGCCGCCCGGGTGACGGGGGCGCATGCCGTTCGTACACGCCCCGGGGTCGCACGCCCCCTACCAGCACAACCACCGGATCCACCAGCCCCGTTGGCCCCACCAGCCCCAACCGCCCCAGCCGACCGGCACCCCGCCCTCCAGTCGGCCGGATCACGGCCGGCCGAGGCGTGCCCGGCCGACTACCCTGGCGTCGATGACCACGCAGCGTGCACAAGCGACCACCCAGAGCGGAAGGGGGGCGGAGGTCCGATGATCGCAGCGAGCGAGAGCGGTGGCGGCTTCCGGGTCCGCCCCGACGCGCTGGAGGCCGCCGGCGCCGACGCCACGGCCCTCGCCGCGGCCCTCCCCACCGAACTCGGCGGCGTCACCGAGGCGGCCGACCGCACCGCGTCCGCCCTGCCCGGCTGGGCCGCCGGCCCGGCCCTGCGCACCGCCACCGACGCCTGGCGGACCCTGCTGACCACCCTGGCCGCCGAGTTGGGCACCCACGGCCGGCAACTCGCCGACACCGCCCGGCAGTACCGCGACGGCGACACCTCCGCCGCCTCACCCTTCACCGGCCTGGCCGCCACCCGCCCGCTGCCCGCACCGCCGACCGCACCGCCCGGCCCCTTCCCGCCTCTCGCGCCGCGGCCCGGCACCGTCGGCGCCGACCCGTTCGCCCTCGACCCCTTCGGCACCACGCTGCACCCCGGCGCCCCGCCCCCGGTGGGCGGCCGGTCCGAGGACCGGGTGGGCCGCTGATGGACCTCGCCGGCCTCCAACAGGCCGACCCGGACGCGCTCCAGGAGTGCGCCGCCGCCTACGACCGGCTCGCCGAGGCGTTCCGCCGACACGTCGAGGAGTGGCAGTCCACGGTCGTCGCCCGCACCGACGACTCCGGCTGGCTCGGCACCGCGGCGGACGCCTGCCGCTCCGCCCTCGCCCGCACCGACGCCCGGCTCACCTCCGCGCGCACCGAGCTGCTGCTGATCGGCGCCACCCTGCGGGCCGGCGCCGAGGCCGTCCGACTCGCCCGCGGCCAGCTGCTGGCGGCCCTGGCCGAGGCCACCGCCGCCGGCCTCGCCGTCGACGCCGACGGCCGCGTCACCCGCCCCACCCGCACCGAGGGCGACCGCCACGACCCCGACGCCCGCAACTGCCCGCCGCAGGCCCGGCAACTCGCCGAACGGATCGGCTCCGCGCTGGCCGACGCCGCCACCGCCGACCAGGCGCTGGCCGACCGGCTGCTGGACTTCGCCCGCTGCGCCACCGACGGCTCCGGCCTCGGCTACCGCGGCTTCGCCCCCGACCCGCTCGCCCCCACCATCACCGTCCCCGACCTGCTCGGTCCCGCACTGCCCGCGCCCGGCGCCCCGCCCCAGGCGGTCAACGCCTGGTGGCGTTCGCTGCCCGTCGCCGAGCAGCAGCGCCTGATCACCGCCCACCCCGAGCTCATCGGCAACCGCGACGGCCTGCCCGCGACCGCCCGCGACCAGGCCAACCGGATCGCGCTGACACGCTACCTCGCCGACTACACGGCCCGCGGCCCGCTCAGTGCGCAGGAGCGGAGCAAGCTGGACGGCTTCCGGGCGATCCGGGACCGGCTCGCGCAGAGCCCGGCCGATCCCCCGGTCCTGCTCTACGGCCTCTCCGACCAGGGCCAGGGTCGCGGCATCCTCTCCTTCGGCAACCCCGACACCGCCACCGACATCGCCGCCTACGTCCCCGGTCTCGGCACCGAGCTCAGGAACGTCGGCGGCAAGGACGCCGACCGGGCGCGGAACCTCTGGTCGGCCGCGCGCGCCGCCGACCCGGCCAGGAGCCCGGCGGCGATGGTCTGGCTCGGCTACGACCCGCCGCCCGGTGTCGACCGGCTCGACCCGCAGACCCTGGGCGTGCTGGGCCAGGCCAGGGCCGAGGCGGGGGCCGCGAGCTACGACCGCTTCCTGGCCGGCCTGCGCGCCGGCCACGAGGGACCGCCGCCCCATCTGACCGCGCTGGGGCACAGCTACGGATCGCTCACGGTCGGTCTGGCGGGCCGGCGCCCCGGCGGGACCGGCGCGGACGACATCGTCCTGGTCGGCAGCCCCGGCACCGGCGCCGAGCGCGCCGCGCAGCTGGGCGTCGACCCCGACCGGGTCTGGGTCGGCGCCGCCGACAACGACCCCGTCTCCTACCTGCCCGGCCCGCTCGGCGAGTTGGGCGGCGACCTCAACCAGCGCTGGTTCGGCAAGGACCCGGCCAGCGCGGAGTTCGGGGCCCACCGGTTCGAGGTGGCCGACGGCCCGTCGGGCAGCTTCGCCGCGCACTCGGACTACCTCGATCCGAGCGGTGGCCCCTCGCTCGGCACGGTCGGCGCGATCGTCACCGGCCACCGCGACCGGGTGGGGCCGCAGCCGCCCCGCTGACGCCCCCGGGCGGGGGGCGGGGCGCG
>NZ_BAAALF010000090.1:0-32373 GCF_039528135.1 Kitasatospora nipponensis
GTCCAAACTGAGCGCCAGCGCCGGCAGCAGCAGGGCAGCGCCGGCCGCCGGCCGCAGCCCCCCGCGCAGCCGGGCGGCGCCCCCGGCGCAGCGCCGTGCCCGACGCCGACCCCGTCCTGAGGCGTGCATCCCGGGCCTCCCGCGTACCGCGCCGATCCAGTCCCACGTTCAACGATCGGATTCCGCCTGGGACACGAGGGAACGATTCCACTCAGCGGACACGCGCCCGTAACGATGCGGGCGACGGCACACGGAGGATGCGGGCATGACGACATGGCAGGCACTGGAGAGCGGCCCCGGCCACCCCCCGGCCCGGGCCGCCGGCCATCTGCCGCCCGCCACCCCCTGGCCGGGCAGCTGGCAACCGCTGGGAGCCCGCTACCGGCACGACGCGCAGGGCAGCCACGGCACCAACTTCGCGCTCTGGGCGGCCGGCGCCGAGGCCGTCGAGCTCTGCCTCTTCGACGAGGACGGCACCGAGACCCGGCACATGCTGACCGAGCAGACCTTCCAGACCTGGCACGGCTACCTGCCCGGCGTCGGCCCCGGCAGCCGCTACGGCTACCGGGTGCACGGCCGCTGGGACCCGTGGACCGGCGCCCGCTGGAACCCGGCCAAGCTGCTGCTCGACCCCTACGCGCGGGCGGTGGACGGCACCTTCACCGGCCATCCGGCCTGCTCCGGCTCGGTGCGCGACTGGCCCGAGGCGGACGTCGCCGACACCGTGCGCGACAACCGCGACTCCGCGCCGTACACCGCCCGCTCGGTGGTGGTGCACGACGACGACGACTGGTCGGACGACCGCCGTCCCAAGACCCCGTGGGCCGAGACCGTCCTCTACGAGCTGCACGTGCGCGGCTTCACCATGCGCCACCCCGGCATCCCGGCGGAACTGCGCGGCAGTTACGCGGGGCTGGCCCACCCGGCCGCCCTGGAGTACCTGACCGGTCTGGGCGTCACCGCCGTCGAGCTGCTGCCGGTCCACCAGTTCGCCAGCGAGGACCACCTGCACCGCCGGGGCCTGAGCAACTACTGGGGCTACAACTCGATCGGCTACTTCGCCCCGCACGCCGGCTACTCCTCCTCCGGCACCCGCGGCCAGCAGGTCGGCGAGTTCAAGCGGATGGTGCGCGCGCTGCACCGGGCCGGCATCGAGGTGATCCTCGACGTGGTCTACAACCACACCGCCGAGGGCGGCGAGCTGGGCCCCACCCTGTCGATGCGCGGCATCGACAACGCCGGCTACTACCGGCTGGGCCGCGGCAACCGCGGCTACGCCGACTACACCGGCTGCGGCAACACCCTGGACACCCGCCGCCCGCAGACGGTACGGCTGATCACCGACTCGCTGCGCTACTGGGCCACCGAGATGGGCGTGGACGGCTTCCGGTTCGACCTGGCCGCCGCGCTGGCCCGCGGCAGCGACGGCGTCGACATGGAGCACCCGTTCCTGTCCGCGCTCGCCCAGGACCCCTACCTCAGCCGGGTCAAGCTGATCGCCGAGCCGTGGGACGTCGGTCACGGCGGCTACCAGGTCGGCAACTTCCCACCGCTGTGGGCCGAGTGGAACGACAAGTTCCGTGACACCGTCCGCGACTTCTGGCGCGGGGCGCGCCCCGACGTGCGCGAGCTGGGCTACCGGCTCTCCGGCTCCTCCGACCTCTACCAGCGCGGCGGGCGCCGCCCGTACGCCTCCGTCAACTACGTCACCGCGCACGACGGGTTCACCCTGCGCGACCTGGTCTCCTACAACGGCAAGCACAACGACGCCAACGGCGAGGACGGCCGCGACGGCACCGACGACAACCGCGCGTGGAACTGCGGCGCCGAGGGCGAGAGCCGCGATCCGGCGGTGCTGGAGCTCAGAGGCCGCCAGCTGCGCAACCTGATGGCCACCCTGCTGCTGGCCTCCGGCGTGCCGATGATCACCGCCGGCGACGAGCTGGGCCGCACCCAGGGCGGCAACAACAACGCGTACTGCCAGGACAACGAGACCAGCTGGCTGGACTGGTCCCTGCTGGAGCAGCCGCGCTGGCGCGCGCTGCACGACCTGACGGCCGAACTGGTCCGGCTGCGCCGCGCCCACCCGGTGCTGCGCCAGCGGGCGTTCTTCTCGGGGCGGGCGGCGGTGCCGGGGGGCCTGCGCGACCTGGTCTGGTACACCCCACGCGGCAGCGAGATGACCGAGGCCGACTGGTTCGCCCCCACCGCCGTGCTCGGCATGCTGCTGAGCGGCGACGCGATGTCCGAGCGCGACCAGCACGGCTGCGCGCTGCACGACGACAGTTTCCTGCTGCTGCTCAACGCCTCCGCCGAACCGGTCGAGTTCGTGCTGCCGCCCGGCGGTCCCTACCAGGTGGTGCTGGACACCGCCGAGCAGGCCGCCGGCGCGCTGGCCGCCCGTTCGCTGCGGCTGCTGCGCCTGGTGCGGCCCGCCGGACAGCGGTGACGACCCCCCGGTGGCCGGTTCTCGGTGCCACCGGATGTCAGGGGTGAAAAACCGGATGAGAAATGTCAGTGCCAGCGCCTACGCTCGCGAGGATGGCCGAGAACGATGCTCCCCCGCCGCAGCCGCCCACCCCCGAACCCACCAGGTCGACGGTGCGCTCGCTGCTCCGCCTGTGGACCTACGCCCGCCCGATCCGGTGGTACATGACCGCGGCGATCATCGCCGCCCTGCTCGCCTCCGGCGCGGTGCTGGTGGTCCCGCTGGTGCTCGGCCGCATCGTGGACGGCCCGATCGGCCACCACGACAGCGCCGCGCTCTGGCCGCTGGTCGGCCTGCTCCTCCTGCTCGGCCTGGCCGAGGCCGGCCTCTTCGGCCTGCGCCGGGTGCTGGTCGCCCGCCCGCTGGCGCGGGTCGAGGCCGCCATGCGCCGCGACCTCTACGCCAAGCTGCAGCGCCTGCCGGTGGCCTTCCACGACCGCTGGCCGTCGGGACAGCTACTCTCCCGGGCCACCTCGGACATGTACACCCTGCGGCTCTTCCTGGCCTTCCCGCTGGTCTTCCTGATCGTCAACTCCCTGATGTTCCTCGGCGGTTCGGTGCTGATGCTGGCACTGGACTGGCGGCTGGGGCTGATCACCCTGGTGCCGGCGATCCCGCTGGTGCTGATCTGCACCCGCTTCGAGACCGGCTACTCGGCCGCCGCCCGCACCGCCCAGGACCAGAACGGCGACCTGGCCACCGTGCTGGAGGAGTCGGTGCTCGGCATCCGGATCCTCAAGTCCTTCGGCCGCCAGCGCACCATGGCCCGGCACTTCCGCGAGCAGGCGGACCTGCTGCGCACCACCGAGATCCGCAAGTCCTTCATGCTCGCCGACCTCTGGGCGGTGATCGTGGGCCTGCCCGAGCTGGCGCTCGGCGCGGCGCTGGCCACCGGCGCGGTCCTGGTCGCCCACGACGAGCTCAGCGTGGGAACCCTGGTCGCCTTCCTGTCCACCGCGCTGGCGCTGCGCTGGCCGGTGGAGTCGCTGGGCTGGCTGCTGGCCTACAGCAACGAGGCGAGCACCGCGGCCGACCGCTTCTTCGACGTGATGGACACCCCCGAGGAGCCCGAGCCCACCGCCGCCGCGCACCGCACCGACGGTGACGGCATCCGGCTGCGCGACGTGCGCTTCCGCTACCCCGACGCCCCCGCCGACAGCCCCGACCTGCTGCGCGGGATCGACCTGCACATCCGGCGCGGCGAGACGATGGCGCTGGTCGGTGCCACCGGCAGCGGCAAGACCACGCTGACCGCGCTGCTGCCGCGGCTCTACGACACCACCGGCGGCACCATCACGCTGGGCGGCCAGGACATCGCGCGGCTCCCGCTGAGCAGGCTGCGCGAACTGGTCGCGGTCGCCTTCGAGGACCCCACCCTGTTCTCCGCCACCGTGCGGGAGAACGTGCTGATGGGAGCCCCCGAGGCCGGCCCGGCGGCGCTGGAGCGCGCGCTGGCCACCGCGCAGGCCGGCTTCGTCCACCAGCTGCCGCAGGGCCTGGACACGGAGGTCGGCGAGCAGGGCCAGAGCCTGTCCGGCGGTCAGCGCCAACGCCTGGCGCTGGCCCGGGCGGTGGTGGGCGACCCCGAGTTCCTGGTGCTGGACGACCCGCTCTCGGCCCTGGACGTGCACACCGAGGCGCTGGTCGAACAGGCCCTGCGCGAGGTCCTGGCGGGCACCACCGCCCTGGTGGTGGCGCACCGCCCGAGCACCGTGCTGCTCGCCGACCGGGTCGCGGTGCTCGCCGAGGGCCGGATCCTGGCCGTCGGCACCCACCAGGAGCTGCTGGACGGCTGCCCGGCGTACCGCGAGCTGATGTCCGGTGAGAGCGGCCTGGACGACCTGGAGAAGAACGTGCTGGAACGGAGCTCGGCCCGATGACCACCGTGCTGGAGGAGTCCCCGGCCCCGGTGGACGTGGAGGAGATCCCCGTCCCGCCCGGCGCCCCCGCCGCGCTGCTGCGCTCGCTGATCGGCCCGCACCGGCGCCGGGTGGTCGTCGCGATGCTGATGATCACCGTGCAGCAGGCCGCGCTGCAGGCCGGCCCGCTGCTGGTCGCCCTCGCCATCGACCGCGGCATCCCGGCGCTGCGCCACCACGACGGCGGCCCGCTGATCGCGGTGATCGCGGCCTACCTGGGCTGCGCGGCGCTGAGCACCGTCCTGCAGCGCGCCTTCATCCGGCTCACCGGCCTGCTCAACCAGGACATCCTGCTGGAGCTGCGCACCCGGATCTTCCGGCACGCCCAGCGCCTGGGCCTGGACTTCCACGAGCGCTACACCTCGGGCCGGATCATCTCCCGGGCCACCAGCGACGTCGACACCCTGCGCGAGCTGCTCAACGAGGGCCTGCAGGAACTGCTCGCGGTGGGCCTGTCGGTCTGCTACATCGCGGTCATCCTGGTGGTGATGGACTGGCGGCTGGGTCTGCTCGCGCTCGCCTCCGCCCTGCCGATGGCCCTGCTGGTGCGGATGTTCCGCCGGCGCAGCAGCCGGGTCTACCGCCGCTCGCGCACCGCGGTCGCCTCGGTGATCGTGCGCTTCACCGAGACCATGAACGGCATCCGCCCGGTGCAGGCCTTCCGCCGCGAGCGGGCCAACCTGACCGCCTTCGAGGAGGTCAACCACCAGTACGCCCGGGCCAACGCGGACGGCCTGCTGGAGATGGCCCGCTACGTGGCCTTCTCCCGGGCCACCGCCAACCTGTGGATCACCGGCGTGGTGCTGGTCGGCGCCTACCTGGTGACCGACGGCAGCCTGGAGCTCGGCGTGCTGACCGGCTTCGTGCTCTACCTGCGCCGGCTCTACGACCCGATCGACCAGCTGGCGATGTTCCTGAACAGCTACCAGTCGGCGGGCGCGGCCCTGGAGAAGATCTCCGGCCTGCTCGCCCACGAGCCCTCGGTCGCCGAGCCCACCGCCCCGCTCCCGCTGCCGGCCACCACCGCCACCGGGCGCGAGGTCTCCTTCGAGTCGGTCCGCTTCGCCTACCGCACCGGCAAGGAGGTGCTGCCCACCTTCTCGCTGCTGCTGCCCGCCGGCAGCACCACCGCCGTGGTCGGCGCGACCGGCGCGGGCAAGTCCACGCTGGCCAAGCTGCTCGCCCGCTTCTACGACCCCACCGAGGGCCGGGTCCTGCTGGACGGGGTGGACCTGCGCGACCTGGCCGGCCCCGACCTGCGGCGCGGCGTGGTGATGGTGACCCAGGAGTCCTTCCTCTTCTCCGGCACGGTCGCCGAGAACATCGCGGTGGGCCGCCCCGACGCCACCCGCGCCGAGATCGAGCAGGCGGCCCGGGAGATCGGCGCCCACGGCTTCATCAGCGCCCTGCCCGACGGCTACGACACCGACGTGCGCAAGCGCGGCGGGCGGATCTCGGCCGGCCAGCGCCAGCTGGTCGCCTTCGCCCGCGCCCTGCTGGCCGACCCGGCGGTCCTCATCCTGGACGAGGCCACCTCCTCCCTGGACGTCCCCGGCGAGCAGGCCGTCCAGCGCGCCATGCGCACCGTCCTGGCCGGCCGCACCGCGGTGATCATCGCCCACCGCCTCTCCACCGTGGAGATCGCCGACCGCGTCCTGGTCATGGACGCCGGCCACATCGTCGAGGACGGCACCCCCGCCGACCTCATCACCGCCACCGGCCGCTTCGCCGACCTCCACACCGCCTGGCGCGACAGCCTGGTCTGAGCCCTCGGCCCGTCGACCGACCGCCCCTCACAGCTGAGGCGGCCGGTCGACGAGCCGGGGGGAGTTGGCGCAGGGCATCTGCCGGGCCACGCCCTTGGCCAGCTTCAAGGTGATCCCGACCAGCGCTTGGCGCACCTCGCCGATCGGGGCCGCCGAAAGGGCCGGGTTCGTGGCCGCCCGGATGGCGAAACCCGGATCTGCGGTCTCTCGCTTGCTGGCGACCTGACGGTAGTCGCAGGTGAGGTAGAGGTACACGCCCACCGGGCCGTCACCGCTGCTGATCCAGCCCCGGCCGTCGGCACCGAAATCCACCGACGTCGCCGGGCGCCCCCCGAATGCCTCCACTTCACTCGCGTCGGGTGACGAAACGATGCGAACATCCAGCATCGCCTTCCTGCCGTCGTTCCAGACCAGGAAGCACTCCCGGTTGGGATTGTCGCCCGGGTACGGGCCACTGATCGTGTAGTCGGTACGCAAGGTCGCCGTGCCGTCCCGGCCCGCCAACACCCTGTAGTCATCCGGCCCCAACGTTCCCCAACACGCGCTCTGCGGGAGCCGCACCGACTGCTGCCACGGCTTCCACCACACGGCGGTCACCGCGGCCCCGGCCAGCAGCACGCCGACCAGCACCCACACCCATGTGCGCGGCGTGGGCTTGCGGCCCCTTCTCGGCCCGTCAGCCACCTGTTCCGCCAATGTCCTTGACCCCCTTCATGACTCCGCCGCTCCCGTAGGCGAAGCCCTCGCCGCCACCGGCCACCACCGCGTTCGACAGGTCCGTCACATACGTCGTGCTGAGCCCCGTACCCATACCCGCTGCCTGTACGGCGTTCCGCGCGGCGGCTTGGCCGCCGTCACCCGTCATCACTCCGGTGGCGGCGTCGGAGGTCGCGCCCGAGGTATCGGTCCGGTAGGCGGCGCCGACGTTGTCGATGATCTTGTCCACGACGAAGTTCACCGGCGTGGCGGCCGCCGCCACCGGCCCCGCGCCCATGGCCTTGCCGTCGGCGAACTCGAAGCCCTTCTTCGCCCAGCCGATGTTCCGCTCGACCCCCGCGTTGTAGGCGGCGTCGCTCGCCTGCTGGTTGGCGACGAGCTCCTGGGCCTTGGCGTGACACACGATCCCCTGCACGATGCCGCCCCGGTACGCCACCGCGTTGAGACTCACGGAGAGCTCCGGATGCTCACTCCCGTGCATCATCATGTCCTGCAACTGAGCCGTGGTGTACGCCTGCTGGGCCTGGGCGATGCTGCCGTACGCGTCCGGGTCACGCCCCAGGGTGTCGAGCAGCCGGAAGGTGTCGGACTTGTCCAGGTGGGCGAGCTCCCCGTTGGTCGGCATCGGCGACATCGCCCCGCCCACCGCGCTCTGCACGTCCCCCATGTACCCCGCCGTCATGTTCCCCAGGCTCGCGTTCAGGTTCGCGAAGGGTGCCCCGTCGCCGTGCAGCAGGTCCGGGCCGTCGGCGTGGCCGAACCTGGTGACCACGTCCGCCATCACCGCGCTCATCGCCTCGGTGTGCGGCGGCAGGGGGGCGTCGGGGGTGTCGTAGGGGACGCCGAGGGTGGCCGCTTGCAGGGCGTGGCCCAGGGCGGTGGTCTCGGCGCCGAACGGGAGTCCGGTGCTGGGGCGTTGGGTGAGGGAGGAGTCGCGGTCCAGCAGGATCGAGTCGGTGCCGCGGTCCAGCACGCCCGGCCCGGTGTTGGTCAGCAGGTCGAGGTAGTTGATCGGCGGGTCGGCCGGGCCGCGGGCGGTGCCGTCCGGGGCGTAGGACGTCGCCGGGTCGTGGAAGTAGTGGGTGGCCGCGTCCGGACTGTGGCCGAGTCCCTCCAGCACGCCCGCCATCGGGTTGAAGCCGGTGCCGTCCGCCGTCAGGAACTGGAGGTCCGTGAACGGGTAGGCGTGCTGGGCGACCACCGCGTCCCACATCATCGGGTCCGCCCGGCTGAGTTGGGTGACGTGCTCGGCGACCGGGTCCAGGAAGTGCGGGTCGTAGCTGCCGGTCCGCAGGACGGAGGCGAGCACCTGGTACCCGTACGGCTGCCCGGCCACCGGCTGGCCCGGGTACATCGGCAGGTGCGCGGCGCCGGCGGCGCGCAGCTGTACCTCCCAACTGTCCGAGAGATGCGGCTGGTTGCCCGTGGAGGTGGCGGTGGCCAGGGCCAGGCCGAGGTTCGCCCGCAGGTCCTGCGTCGCCGCCGAACGGCCCGGGCTGTTCGCGAAGTCGGCGCTCTGCGCCAACAGGGCGTAGTTGCTGAGGAATCCGCCGGGGCCGAGCCTGCCGTAGAAGGCGGTGGCGAAGCGCGGGTCGCCGTGGTGCTCCTGCAACAGCCGGTCCAGCTGGGCCACCTGATCGTCGGTGGCCTTGCCGCCCAGGCCCAGCAGTTGCGCGGCCTGCTGGGCCTGGGCCTCGGCGATGCCGCCGACCGGGGCGGCGTTGAAGCCGCCGGTGCCCGCTCCGGTGTCGCCGGCCAGCGCGGACGCGGCGGCGGCGTCCGCCTCGCTCGCCTGGTCCAGCACGGCGGTGATCCGCCGCTGGATCTCCTGCGCCCGGTGCCGGCACGCCGCCTCGTAGCCGGGGTCCTGCCGATCGGCCTCGCTCGCGGCGGCCGGCCACCGGATGCCGCCGTCCTCGTCCACGGTCAGCTTCTGCCGGGTCGCGTCGTCGATCACCGCCCGCAGCGCCTGCTGGGCGGCGCTGAACTGCGTGTGGGCGTCGCGCAGCGCCCGGGCCAGCGCGCTCGCCTCGTCGAAGGCGAGGTCGACCTGGTTGCGGGTGTCGGTGAGCACGCCGGCCGCCGCGTCGGCGGCGGGGCCGCTCCAGCCGGAGCCCTGCAGCGGCCCGATCACCTGGCTGTTCATCGCCGTCGCGAGGTCCCAGCCGCGCACCAGTTGCTCGAAGTCGGCCGCGACGGCGTCCAGTGCGGCGAGGTCGACGCAGTGGAGCTGCTCGAAGGTCACCATGTCCGCCGCCCCTCAGATCGACCGGAAGCGGGACTGGTTGTGCTGCTCGCCGTTCGCGTAGCCGTCGGCGTTGGCCTTGAGGTTCTGGCCGATCCGGGCCATCGCCCCGCCGAGCGAGCGGGCCTGCTGGCTCCAGACGCTCCACGCGGTGTTCAGGGCCGTGCTGGTGTCCCAGCCGATCAGCGCGGTGACCGCCGCCGTGACGTTCTGCCAGGGCCGGCCGCACTCGGTGGTCACGGTCTGCTCCAGCGCGCCGGCCTGCCCGGCGACCTGGGCCAGCACGGCCGGCTGGACGGAGAGGACCGCGCCGCCCCCGACCAGGGCGACCGGCGCCGGCGCGGCCGCCAGGTCCGGGAACTGCTGCTTCGCCTGCTCCGTCAGGTTCCCCGACGCGTCGAAGAGCCACGGATTCATCGCACGTTCGAATTCCAGGTCCGTCATCGATCCCCCCGGATCGGCCGACCGCGCTCCCCCGAACGCCGTCGGCTCACAGTAGCCCGGTGATCACCTTCGGCGATCACCCGCTTGCGCTCGAACAGTGCTCCGAAATCCCCGGCGTTAAACAAGAAGGTGCTCAGGAAGTCAGCCCACCCGACTTCCTGAGCACCCGTCAGGGACGTTCGGCGCCTACCGCAGGACCCCCGCGTCCATGCCCGCCGCCTCGGCGGGCAGGGCCACCAGGCCCAGCTCGGCCGGGGAGGCCAGCAGGGGGTGGGCGGGCAGTACGCGGACGGTGTAGCCGAAGGGGCCGGTCCGGCTCAGTTCCAGGGTCCCCTCGTAGCGCTGGCAGCCGTTCAGGTCCGGTCCGCCGGCGGGCTTGAGGCTCTGCACCTCGGCCTCCCGGATCCGGTCGCGCTCGTCCACCGTGCCCGACACCACCTGGACCTCGACGTCGCTCGCGGCCAGGTTGCCGAGCGCGACCTGGACCCGCAGCGCCAGCGACGCGCCCAGCTCGGCCGCCTCGGCGGGGGCCGCCTCCAGGGGGGCGGCCGCGTCCACGTGCTCGACCCGCACCGAGGGCCAGGCCTCCCGGACCGCCGCCTTCCAGCGGGCCAGCTCCCGGGCGCCGTCCCCGGCCAGCCCGCGGCGGGCCTGCGCGGCCGGGGCGTAGAGGCGCTCGACGTACTCGCGCACCATCCGGCCGGCCAGCACCTTGGGACCCAGGGTGACCAGGGTGTGCCGGACCATGCCGATCCAGCCGTGCGGCAGGCCGTCCGCGCCCCGGTCGTAGAAGCGGGCCGCGACCTGGTGCTCGATCAGGTCGTAGAGCGCGGCGGCCTCGATCTCGTCGCGCTGGTCCTCGTCGAACCCGGGACCGTCGGCCGTCGGGATCGCCCAGCCGTTGCGGCCGTCGTACCACTCGTCCCACCAGCCGTCGAGCACGGACAGGTTGAGGCAGCCGTTCAGGGCCGCCTTCATCCCCGAGGTGCCGCAGGCCTCCAGCGGGCGCAGCGGGTTGTTCAGCCAGACGTCGCACCCGGGGTAGAGGTGCTTGGCCATCGCCATGTCGTAGTCCGGCAGGAAGACGATCCGGTGGCGGATCGCCGGGTCGTCGGCGAAGGCCACCAGCTGCTGGATCAGGCGCTTGCCGCCGTCGTCGGCCGGGTGGGCCTTGCCGGCCACCACGATCTGCACCGGCCGGGTGGGGTGCAGCAGCAGGGTGCGCAGCCGGGCCTGGTCGCGCAGCATCAGGGTGAGCCGCTTGTAGGAGGGCACCCGGCGGGCGAAGCCGATGGTCAGGACGTCGGGGTCGAGCACCCCGGAGGTCCAGCCGAGCTCGGCGTCGCCGGCGCCGCGCTGGCGCCAGGAGGCGCGCACCCGGCGGCGGGCCTCCTCGACCAGCTGGGCCCGCAGCTCGCGGCGGACCTCCCAGATCTCCGCGTCGCCGATCTGCTCGACGCCGTTCCAGCGCAGCGCGCCGCCGACCGCCATGGCGGTCTCGGCCCGTTCGGCGCCGATCTCGGCGGCGCCGAGGCGGACCACCGCGGGGTCGATCCAGGTGGGGGCGTGCACGCCGTTGGTGATCGAGGTGATCGGCACCTCGGCGGCGTCGAAGCCCGGCCAGAGCGCGCTGAACATCGAGCGGCTGACCTCGCCGTGCAGGGTGCTCACGCCGTTGGCCCGCTGGGCCAGGCGCAGTCCCATCGCGGCCATGTTGAAGAGCTTGGGGTCGCCGCCCGGCCAGGTCTCCACGCCGAGCGCGAGCACCTGGTCGACCGGGACGCCCGCCAGCGCCGCGTCGCCGCTGAAGTGCCGGGCCACCAGCTCGCGGTCGAAGCGGTCGATGCCGGCCGGTACCGGGGTGTGCGTGGTGAACAGGGTGCCCGCCCGCACCTCCTCCAGCGCGGCCGCGAAGTCGGGCCGCGGATCCGGGGCGGACGGGCCGGAGGGACCCGATGCGGACCGGCCGGATTCCGACCGGTCGGATTCGGACAGCCCGGCCCCGCGCGCGTCGGCGCCGCGCGCCCCCGCGTCGCCACCGTGCGCCGATGCGCCGCCCCCGGGCGCCAGGGCCCCGCCGTCGGCTTCCGACAGCGGGGCGGCCGGCGGACACTCGCCGCCGACCAGCTCCCGGATCCGTTCCAGGCCGAGGAAGCCGGCGTGTCCCTCGTTGGTGTGGAAGACCTCGGGCTCGGGGTGCCCGCTGAGCCGGCAGAAGGTCCGCACCGCGCGGACCCCGCCGATGCCCAGCAGCATCTCCTGCAGCAGCCGGTGCTCGCTGCCGCCGCCGTAGAGGCGGTCGGTGACGTCCCGTTCGGCGGCGCTGTTGGCGTCGATGTCGGAGTCCAGCAACAGCAGCGGGACCCGCCCGACCTGGGCCTTCCAGATCTGGGCGGCCAGCGTGCGGCCGGCCGGCAGGGCCAGCTCCACCCGGCTGGGCAGGCCGTCCGGCTCGCGCAGCAGGCTCACCGCGAGCTCGTCGGGGTCCAGCAGCGGGTAGCGCTCCTGCTGCCAGCCGTCGCGGGTGAGCGACTGGCGGAAGTAGCCGTGGCGGTAGAAGAGCCCGACCCCGATCAGCGGCACGCCCAGGTCGCTGGCGGCCTTCAGGTGGTCGCCGGCCAGGATGCCCAGGCCGCCGGAGTACTGCGGCAGCGCGGCGGCGATGCCGTACTCGGGCGAGAAGTACGCGACGGCGGCGGGCAGCGCGGCGGCGCCGGCCGGCGCCTGCGCGGACTGGTACCAGCGCGGCGCGGCCAGGTAGTCGTGCAGGTCGTCGGTCAGGTCACCGAGCCTGCGCAGGAAGCGGCGGTCGACGGCGAGCGCGGCCAGCCGGGCGGCCGGCACCTCGCCGAGCAGCCGGACCGGGTCCTCGCCGACGGCTTCCCAGACGCCGGGATCGACCGAGCGGAACAGCTCCCGGGTCTCCGGGTGCCAGGACCAGCGCAGGTTGAGCGCGAGTTCGTGCAGCGGCTGGAGTTGTCCGGGCAGGACGGTGCGGACGGTGAATCTGCGGATGGCCTTCACGGCCCGAAGCGTAGACCGCGACCCCCGGGTGATGGGGCGTCAACTCTCGTAAGGCAGAGCCATTCGGGCGACGGATGAGGTCGCGCCAGGCGCAGTGCGGATCAAGGGGGGCGCACGCGGCGCGCGAGCGCCAGCAGGCGCACGCCCGGCACATGGAGTACCCGCTCCTTCGCGGCAGCTGATGGCCGGTCTGCTCCCCCTCACCACCGGGAACCGGGCCCCAACCGAGTGGTAAGAGCTACGAACAGTGCGAGGATGGGCACAGGCCGTTGTTGCAGCGGGTGCGGCATGGGTGGCGAACCCCGTGCGATGCGGCCGGTCCTCCGCGCTCAGAACCTTCCCCGATCCTCTGTTAGCCCACTCGGCCCACGCACCGTCCTCCTGCGTGTGTCACCGCGTGTCCTCAAACCTGCCCCGGTCGTTTCCGGGGTGGGTCGGATCGCCCTTAGGGCGTGCCGCGAGGCCGCGCGCCGGGACGTGCGCCGTCTTGCAGTTCCGGACCGCCGTGGGCGCCGGATTCGGCCGGTCTCCCGGGCACGGCGGTCCAGGCAGGCTCCGGTCGCTCGTCAGTCCCCCCACCCAGTAGTCCCCCCGGTACTCCCCGGTGCTCGCACCCCCGCGGGAGCTGCCGCCGATCTCGGGCAGGAGTTTGGCATGCACGGCGACACACGGGATCAGTCCGCACTGGTGACCGAGGGGTTGGAGCCACCCACCGTGCCGGCGCCGCTCACGGCCTTAACGGGGAGCACCACCGTGCGCGCCCCCCGAACGGCCCAAGCACCGGTGGGGAACTCCACGAAGTCCACCGCCACGGCGAAGTCCACGGCGCCCGCCAAGAAGTCGACGGCCCCCGCCAAGCGCGCGGGCACCGCCGGCAAGCCCCTGACCACCGCCAAGCCCCCCGGCACCCCGCGCCGCGCCGCCGCACCGCGCCGGACGACGAAAGTGAGCGACCCGATGATCGGCCGGATCCCGGTTCTGGATGTCAGTCCGGCGGTCGACGGCGGGCGGTGGCCGGCGAAGGCCGTGGTGGGCGAGGCGTTCACGGTCAGCGCCACGGTCTTCCGCGAGGGCCACGACGCGGTGAACGCCAACGTGGTGCTGCGCGACCCGCGCGGGCGGGCCGGCGGGTGGACGCCGATGCGCGAGCTCGCGCCGGGCACCGACCGCTGGGGCGCGCAGGTCACCGCGACCGCCACCGGCCGCTGGACCTACACCGTCGAGGCGTGGAGCGACCCGCTGGCCACCTGGCGCCACCGCGCCACCGTCAAGGTCCCCGCCGGCGTCGACGTCGAGCTGACCCTGGAGGAGGGCGCGGTCCTGCTGGAGCGCGCCGCCCCCGGCGTGCCACGCAAGGACGGCCGGCCGCTGCTGCTGGCCGCCGCCCGCACGCTGCGCGACACCACGCTGGCCCCGCTCACCCGGCTGGCCACCGCGCTGGCCGAGCCCGTCACGCACGCCCTGGCCCTGCACCCGCTGCGCGAGCACGTCACCGCCGCCGAGCCGCTCCCGCTGCGGGTGGAACGGCCGCGCGCGCTGTACGGCTCCTGGTACGAGTTCTTCCCCCGCTCCGAGGGCGCCACCCTCGACCCGCCGCGCTCGGGCACCCTGCGCACCGCCGCCGAGCGGCTGCCGGCCGTCGCAGCGATGGGCTTCGACGTCCTCTACCTGCCCCCCATCCACCCGATCGGGCGAGCCTGGCGCAAGGGACCCAACAACACCCTCACCGCCGGGCCCGAGGACGTCGGCTCACCGTGGGCGATCGGCTCGCCCGAGGGCGGCCACGACACCGTCCACCCCGACCTGGGCACCCTGGAGGACTTCGACGACTTCGTCGCCCGCGCCCGGGAGCTGGGCCTGGAGATCGCCCTGGACTTCGCCCTGCAGGCCTCCCCCGACCACCCCTGGCTCAACAAGCACCCCCAGTGGTTCACCCACCGGCTCGACGGCACCATCGCGCACGCCGAGAACCCGCCCAAGAAGTACCAGGACATCCACCCCATCGACTTCGACCAGGACTTCGACGGGCTGGTCGAGGAGACCCTGCGCCTGCTGCGGCACTGGGTCGACCACGGCGTGCGGATCTTCCGGGTGGACAACCCGCACACCAAGCCCGTGCACTTCTGGGAGAAGGTGATCGCGGGCCTGGGCCGCACCGACCCGGACGTCATCTTCCTCGCCGAGGCGTTCACCCGGCCCGCGATGATGCACACCCTGGCCAAGGTGGGCTTCCAGCAGTCCTACACCTACTTCACCTGGCGCACCAGCAAGGCCGAACTCACCGACTACCTCACCGAACTCAGCGGTGAGGCCGGCGCCTACATGCGCCCCAACCTCTTCCCCACCACGCCCGACATCCTCCCGCACCACCTGCAGCACGCCCCGCCGGCGGCCTTCGCGCTGCGCGCCGTGCTGGCCGCCACGCTCTCCCCCAGCTACGGCATCTACGCCGGCTACGAGCTGTGCGAGAACACCCCGGCGGGCCCCGACAGCGAGGAGTTCGCGGACTCCGAGAAGTACCAGCTGCGCCCGCGCGACTGGGACCGCGCCGACACCCTCGCCCCGCTGCTCACCACCCTCAACGAGGTCCGCCGCGCGCACCCGGCCCTGCAGCACCTGCGCAACCTCGACTTCCTGCCCACCGACAACGACCAGGTCATCGCCTACCGCAAGCGGACCGGCGACGACCAGGTCGTCACGGTGGTCAACCTCGATCCGCACCACCCGCAGGAAGCCACCGTCACCCTCCCCGACGACGGCCCGCACGAGTTCCACGACCACCTCACCGGCGACCACTACACGTGGCACCGCCACAACTACGTCCGGCTCGACCCCTCGATCGCGCCGGCCCACCTCCTCACGGTTCGGAGGATTTCCCTGTGATTGTGAACGAGCCCGTCCACGACACCTTCGCGGACACCGAGAAGAAGGACCTGGACCCCGAGTGGTTCAAGCGTGCGGTCTTCTACGAGGTCCTGGTGCGGTCCTTCCAGGACAGCAACGGCGACGGTGTGGGCGACCTCAAGGGGCTGACCTCGAAGCTCGACTACCTGCAGTGGCTCGGGGTCGACTGCCTCTGGCTCCCGCCGTTCTTCGCCTCCCCGCTGCGCGACGGCGGGTACGACGTGGCCGACTACAAATCGGTGCTGCCTGAGTTCGGCGACCTGGCCGACTTCGTGGAGTTCGTGGACGCCGCCCACAAGCGGGGCATGCGGGTGATCATCGACTTCGTGATGAACCACACCAGCGACCAGCACCCGTGGTTCCAGGCCTCGCGCAACGACCCCGACGGCCCCTACGGCGACTTCTACATGTGGGCGGACGACGACAAGCAGTACCCGGACGCGCGGATCATCTTCGTCGACACCGAGACCTCCAACTGGACCTACGACCCGGTCCGCAAGCAGTACTTCTGGCACCGCTTCTTCTCCCACCAGCCGGACCTGAACTACGACAACCCCCGGGTCCAGGAGGAGATGGTCGCGGGGCTGCGGTTCTGGCTGGACCTGGGCATCGACGGCTTCCGGCTCGACGCGGTGCCCTACCTCTTCGCGCGCGAGGGCACCAACTGCGAGAACCTCCCCGAGACGCACGAGTTCCTGGCCCGGGTCCGCAAGGAGATCGACGCCGACTACCCGGACACCGTGCTGCTCGCCGAGGCCAACCAGTGGCCCGAGGACGTGGTCGACTACTTCGGCGACTTCACCTCCGGCGGCGACGAGTGCCACATGGCCTTCCACTTCCCGGTGATGCCGCGGATCTTCATGGCCGTGCGCCGGGAGAGCCGCTACCCGGTCTCGGAGATCCTCGCCAAGACGCCGACCATCCCGTACGGCTGCCAGTGGGGCATCTTCCTGCGCAACCACGACGAGCTGACCCTGGAGATGGTCACCGACGAGGAGCGCGACTACATGTACGCGGAGTACGCGAAGGACCCGCGGATGCGGGCCAACGTGGGCATCCGCCGCCGGCTCGCCCCGCTGCTGGACAACGACCGCAACCAGATCGAGCTCTTCACCGCGCTGCTGCTCTCGCTGCCCGGCTCGCCGGTCCTCTACTACGGGGACGAGATCGGGATGGGCGACAACATCTGGCTGGGGGATCGCGACGGCGTGCGCACCCCGATGCAGTGGACGCCCGACCGCAACGCGGGTTTCTCCTCCGCCGACCCGGGCAGGCTCAGTCTGCCGCCCATCATGGACCCGGTGTACGGCTATCAGGTGACCAACGTCGAGGCGCAGCAGAGCAGTTCGTCCTCGCTGCTGCACTGGACGCGGCGCATGATCGAGATCCGCAAGCTCAACCCGGCCTTCGGACTGGGCAGTTACACGGAACTTCCCTCCAGCAACCCGGCCGTGCTCGCCTTCGTGCGCGAGCACGAGGGCGACCTGGTGATGTGCGTGAACAACTTCTCGCGCTTCCCGCAGCCCACCGAGCTGGACCTGCGGCAGTACGGCGGGCGCTACCCGGTCGAGTTGATCGGCGGGGTGCGTTTCCCGTCGATCGGAGAGTGGCCGTACCTGCTCACCCTCGCCGGCCACGGCTTCTACTGGTTCCAGCTGCGCAAGCCCGGCGCGCAGTAACGATCCACCAGCTCCGTCCGCACGGGCCCGGCTCGCTGGTCGCCGGGGGTGCGCGCGGGGTCTCGCGCCCCCGGCGAGCCCCCGCGCCACCACGTACGGAGAACAGCCCAACGTGTACCCACCCGCACGCGTGACACCCGAGTGTCCCTCGCGTGCCGCCGCAGCAGCGCCGCCGAAATCCGGAAGACTGGCGGGCCCGGCCAGACCTGTCGGGCCGTCAGCCCGTCTCCGGGGAAAGGGAGTCATGTCGGAAATCTCCCGTTCTCAAGCCCACGCCCACCGCGACGCGGGGACCGCGCCACGCGGTCCGGGCGGACCGGGCGGACCGCACGGGGCCGCTGGACGCGGCACCGGGGCGCACACCCCGAGCGCCCATGGCAGCAGACCGCGCAGCGGTTCGCTGGCGGTCGGAGAACTGGTCCAGGCCGCCCTGCCACTGATCGCCGACTGGCTGCCGAGCCAGCGCTGGTACGCCGGGAAGGGGCAGGCGATCACCGGCCTGTCCCCGCTCACCGCGACCCCGCTGCTGACCGGCGACCCGGCGATGCTGCACCTGCTGCTGCGCGTGGAGCACGGCGGCGGCGCGGACATCTACCAGCTCCTGCTGGGCCTGCGCACCGCGGCGCCGCCCGGGCTGCTGCCGGAGGCGGTGCTGGGGCGCCTGACCCACGGGCCGTACGACGGCGCCGCGCTGTACGACGCGGTGCACGACCCGGAGCTGACCGGCCGGCTGCTGGGCCACCTGGCCACCGCCGACCGGTTCGGGCTGCTCTCGTTCCGCCGCACCCCGGGCCCCGGGCTGCCCAGCGACCTGCCCGGGCGGGCGGGCACCGCCGAGCAGAGCAACACCTCCGTCATCTTCGGCACCTCCTTCATCCTCAAGCTCTTCCGCCGGATCAGCCCCGGCACCAACCCGGACCTGGAGCTCTCGCTGGCCCTGTCCAGGGCCGGCAGTACCCGCATCCCCCGGGTGGCGGCCTGGTTCGAGAGCCGGATGGAGGGCGCCGAGCCGGCCACCCTGGGCCTGCTGCAGCGGTTCCTGCCGGACGCCGAGGACGGCTGGGAACTGGCGCTGGACCAGGTGGCCCGGCTCAAGGGCGACCCCTCGCCGGGCAACTTCGCGGTCGAGGCGCACCGGCTGGGACGGGCCACCGCCGAGGTGCACCGGGTGCTGGCCCGCGCGCTGCCGGTCGCCCGCCTGGACCGCGAGCAGACCGGGCAGCTGGCCACCGGCATGGCCGAGCGCCTCGACGTGGCGGCGGCGGCCGTCCCGGCGCTGCGCCGCTACCGGCCCGCCCTGCACGCCGCCTTCCGGCAGCTGACGGCCGACCACCTGACCGGCCTGACCGTCCAGCGGATCCACGGCGACCTGCACCTGGGGCAGGCCATGCGCACCCCGCACGGCTGGGTGCTGCTGGACTTCGAGGGCGAGCCGGCCAAGACGGTGGCCGAGCGCCGGCTGCCGCAGCCGGCGCTGCGCGACGTCGCGGCGATGCTGCGCTCCTTCGACTACGCGGCGGCCCACCTGCTGGCCGGCGCCGAACCCGATCCGCAGCTCGCCCACCTGGCGGCGAGCTGGGCGGCCCGCAATCGGACGGCGTACTGCGCGGGCTACACGGCGGCGGGCGGCACCGACCCGGCCAGCAGTCCCGAGCTGCTGCGGGCCCTGGAGATCGACAAGGCCGTGTACGAGGTGGTCTACGAGGCGCGGCACCGCCCGGGCTGGCTGCCGATCCCGCTGACCGCGATCCACCGGCTGGCCACCGCGCCCTGACCGCGCCCGACCGCGCCCCGATACCGCCCGCCCGCCCGACCGCCACCACCGCCCCGCCGCCGCACCCGCCCGCACGCACCGCATCCGCCAGGAGGACCCCGCCGTGGCCCCGCTCGACCGTCCCACCCCGCCCGTGCCCGCGACCTTCCTGCCGAGCGGCGGTCCCCGGCCGCGCGTGCGGGCCGCCCGGCCGGACGTCCCCGAGCCGGGCGGCGGCGCGGGGGCCGCCGCCCGCGCCGCCGCCGGTCCCGCTCGACTCGCCCGCCGCCCTGGACGCCACCCACGCCACCGCCGTCCCCACGGCGGTCCTGCGGCTCGCGGAGGCGCCGCTGTCCCCGGCCGAGATCGACCGGCTGGTCGGCGGCGCGCACCACGACCCGCACGCGCTGCTCGGCGCCCATCCGACCACCGGCGGCACCGCGATCCGGGTGCTGCGCCCACTGGCGGAGCGGGTGACCATCGAGACGGCCTACGGGCCGGCCGAGCTGACCCACCAGCAGGGCGGCCTGTTCACCGGCCTGCTGCCGGGCTCGGCCATCCCGGCCTACCGGCTGCGGGTGGCCTACCCCGGCTGCGAGCCGCTGCTGCAGGACGACGGCTACCGGCTGCCGCCGACCCTGGGCGAGCTCGACCTGCACCTGATCCGCGAGGGCCGCCACGAGCAGCTCTGGCAGGCGCTGGGCTCCCACCCGCGCACGGTGGAGGGCGTCGAGGGCACCGCCTTCGCCGTCTGGGCGCCCAACGCGGTCGGTGTGCGGCTGGTGGGCGACTTCAACCACTGGGACGGCACCGGCCACCCGATGCGCTCGCTGGGCTCCAGCGGCGTCTGGGAGCTCTTCGTCCCGCAGCTGGGCGAGGGCACCCTCTACAAGTACGAGATCCTGGCCCGCGACGGCCGGCGCCGCCAGAAGGCCGACCCGCTGGCCCGCGCCGCCCAGTGCCCGCCGGGGACCGCCTCGCTGGTCACCCTCTCGCGCCACCGGTGGACCGACCAGGACTGGATGGACCGGCGCACCCGCACCCACCACCACCGCGCCCCGATGTCCGTCTACGAGCTGCACCTCGCCTCCTGGCGCCCGGGCCTGGGCTACCGCGAGCTGGCCGCCGAACTGCCCGACTACCTGAACGGACTGGGCTTCACCCACGTCGAGTTCATGCCCGTGATGGAGCACCCCTTCGGCGGCTCCTGGGGCTACCAGGTCTCCGGCTTCTACGCCCCCACCGCCCGCCTCGGCACCCCCGACGACTTCCGCCACCTGGTCGACGCGCTGCACCGGGCGGGCATCGGCGTCATCGTCGACTGGGTGCCCGCGCACTTCCCCAAGGACGACTTCGCGCTGGCCCGCTTCGACGGCGAGCCGCTCTACGAACCGGCCGACCCCCGCCGCGCCGAGCACCCCGACTGGGGCACCCTGGAGTTCGACTACGGCCGCACCGAGGTGCGCAACTTCCTGGTGGCCAACGCGGTCTACTGGTGCGAGGAGTTCCACATCGACGGGCTGCGGGTGGACGCCGTCGCCTCCATGCTCTACCTCGACTACTCGCGCGAGGGCGGCGACTGGACGCCCAACCGGTTCGGCGGGCGCGAGAACCTGGACGCCGCCGCCTTCCTGCAGGAGATGAACGCCACCGTCTACCGGCGCTGCCCCGGCGTGGTCACCATCGCCGAGGAGTCCACCGCCTGGGAGGGCGTCACCCGCCCCACCGACAGCGGCGGACTGGGCTTCGGCCTGAAGTGGAACATGGGCTGGATGCACGACTCCCTGGTCTACATGTCCAAGGAGCCGGTGCACCGCAAGTACCACCACAACGAGATCACCTTCTCGATGGTCTACGCCTACTCCGAGAACTACGTGCTGCCGATCTCGCACGACGAGGTGGTGCACGGCAAGCAGGCCCTGGTGGCCAAGATGCCCGGCGACTGGTGGCAGCAGCGGGCCAACCAGCGCGCCTACCTGGGCTTCATGTGGGCCCACCCGGGCAAGCAACTCCTCTTCATGGGACAGGAGTTCGCCCAAGGTGCCGAGTGGGACCACGAGGTGGGCCCGCAGTGGTGGGTGCTCGACGACAACTGGCCGGCCGCCGACGAGCACCGCGGCGTGCAGCGGCTGGTCGGCGACCTGAACCGCCTCTACCGGGCCGCGCCCGCGCTCTGGGAGCAGGACACCACGCCCGACGGCTTCCGCTGGCTGGACGGCGGCGCCGCGGAGGACAACCTGCTGAGCTTCGTGCGCTTCGCGGCCGACGGCAGCCCGCTGGTCGCCGTCTGCAACTTCGCACCGGTGGTGCGGCACGGCTACCGGGTCGGGCTGCCCACCCTGGGCACCACCGACCAGCTCTGGAGCGAGGTCCTGAACACCGACGCCGAGCGCTACGGCGGCAGCGGTATCGCCAACGCCGGGCTGGTCAAGGCCGAGAGCGTCGACTGGAACGGCCAGCCGCGCAGCGCCGAGCTCGTCATCCCGCCGCTGGCGACCCTCTGGCTGCGGCCGGCCTGAGCCCCCCGTCGCCGACCGCCCCACCACCCCGGGCCCCAACGGGCCCGGGCGTACTACAGTGCAGGGCATGTCTGGGGAACTGGTGCCTGAGCGCAGTGGCCTGCGCGCCTCTCATGAGGACCGCGACGAGATCGTGGAGCAGCTGACGGTGGCGGCCGGCGACGGCCGGCTGAGCTCGGACGAGCTCGACGAGCGACTGGAGGGCGCGCTCGCGGCGCGCACCTACGGGGAGTTGGCGAAGCTGGTGGCGGACCTGCCGGTCGCCGCCCCGGGTTCGGCCTCGTCCAACCGCCCGGCCCTCGCCAAGGACCTGGTGAAGCTGGAGACCCGCAGCGGCAGCATCCGGCGGGTCGGCCCCTGGGTGGTGCCGCGCCGCATGGAGCTCGCCGTCCGCAGCGGGCACGTGCTGCTCGACTTCACCCAGGCCGTGGTCACCACGCCGGTGATGGAGGTCGACGTCCAGGTGCGCAGCGGACACCTGCTCCTGGTCGTGCCGCCCGGCGTGGTGGTCGACGTGGACGGGGTCAGCGTGCGGAGCGGGCACGTCCAGCACCGGGTCCGGCAGGCGCCGGACGAGCCGGCGGTGCCGGTGCGGCTGCAGGTCGTCCTCACCGGCCAGGTGACCAGCGGTCACGTGCTGGTGCGCGGTCCGCGGCGCGGCTTCTGGGCCGGCCTGCTGCGCCGCTCGGCCCGCCGGGCCTGACCGGGCCCGACCGGCACCGACGCCGCTGTCACCGTCACCGACCCACCGTCACCGCCGCCCGGCGCTGACGGTGGCGTCGATGCCGGCCAGCGCGAGGTCCAGCCCCTGCTCGAACTGCCGGTCCCGGGCCGCGGCCACACCGCCCTCCAGCATCGGGTGGACCAGGTCGGCGTTCTCCACGAAGCGGGGGTCGGCCTGTTCGGCGACCCCGTACACGTGGCGGTGGAAGGCGTCCTCCTCCAGCCCCGAGGCCCGCGCCCGCAGCGACCACTGCGCCTCCACCAGCGCGAAGCCGTAGGTGTAGGAGAAGACCAGCCCCAACGCGCCGCCGAGCCACTCACCGTCCAGGCCGCTGTGGACGGCGGCGCTGACCGCACTGGTCGAGAAGAGCAGCGCGTTGGGGCCGATCGCCAGGAACTGGCCGGCCAACTGGGCGGCCCACGGGTGCTGTTGGAAGCAGTGGCGGTAGAGGTGCGCCAGCTCGCGCAGGTGCCGGCGCCAGTCGCCGTGCTCCTCGAACGGCGGGATCGCCAGCTCGCCGAGCGCCTCGTCCAGGGCGAGTTCGAGCAGTTCGTCCTTGGTGTCGACGTACCAGTAGACCGACATCGGGGTGACCGCGAGCTCGCCGGCCAGCTTGCGCATGGAGAAGGCGGCCACCCCCTCGGCGTCCAGCAGGGCCACGGCCGCGCGCACGATCCGCTCACGGCTCAGGCCGGCGGGCGCGCTGCCGCGCCGGCGCTCCTTGCGCGGGGCCACCCAGATGCTGGCTGCCGGGTCGCGGGGCTTGTCGGCCATGCTCGTCCTTCGGGTTCTCGCTGCCCGGCCGCAGGTGAACGGCCGTGCAGCGATCGTAGGGCCGGGCTCACCCGGAGGTGGTGAGCGCCTCGGTCGGCTGCGCACCGGCCGGCACCGGCTGCTGCGCGGCGGCCCGCCTCAGCAGCCAGGCGGCCACCAGGCCGCCGAGCAGCACGGCCAGCGCACCGATCAGCTGGCTGCCGGTCAGGCTGTCACCGAAGGCCGAGCGGACCTGGTGCGCGGCCGCGGGCCCGGCCGCCTCCAGCGCCTCGGGCAGCGAGCGGGCGGCCGAGGCGGGCAGGCCCGCCGGCAGCGCCGTCGCGAAGGAGGCGGTGAGCAGCGCGCCGAGCACCGCGACGCCCAGCGAGTTGCCCAGTTCGCTGAGCGTGCCCATCAGGCCCGAGCCGATGCCGGCCTTCTCCGGCGGGATCGAGGCCATCACCGAACTGGCCATCGCGGGCTGCGCGCAGGCCACCCCGGCGCCCATCAGCACCAGGCCGAGCAGGACGCCCGGGTAGGAACCGCCGTGGCCGAAGACGGCGATCGCGGCGAGGCCGGCGGCCAGCAGGCTCAGCCCGGCCCCGACGGCGACGGGCGCGCTGAGCCGCGCGGTCAGGCGCATGCCGGCGCCGGTGAGGTTGAGCGCGACCACGGTCAGCGCCATCGGAGCGGTGCGCAGGCCCGCCGCCAGCGGGTCGTAGCCGAGCACGAACTGCAGGTGCACGGTGAGCAGGAAGAGCGAGCCGCCCAGCCCGAAGCTGACCAGCACCCCGCCCGAGACCGCGCCGCGGAAGCGCGCGTTGCGGAAGAACGCCAGGTCCAGCAGCGGGTGTTCGATCCGGCGCTCGCAGAGCACGAAGGCCAGCAGGAAGAGCAGCCCCAGACCGCCGGCCAGCAGGGTGGAGGGCGCGGTCCAGCCCGCGCCGGGGCCCTGGATGATCGCGTAGACCACCCCCACCAGGCCGGCGGTGGACAGCGCGGCGCCGAGCAGGTCGGGCCGGTCCCCGCGCGGGTCCTTGGACTCGGGCACCAGCCGGGCGACCGCGACCAGGCCCACCGCCGCCACCGGCAGGTTCACCAGGAAGACCGCGCCCCACCAGAAGTGGGCCAGCAGCAGCCCGCCGACGACCGGCCCGAGCGCGAACCCGAGCGAGGAGACCGCGCTCCAGACGGTGATCGCCCGGGGCTGCTCGTCGGGGGTGAAGGTGCGCACCACCAGGGCGAGGCTGGTGGCCAGCAGCAGGCTGCCGCCCACCCCCATGCCGGCCCGCGCGGCGATCAGCTGCCCCGGGTCGGTGGCCAGCGACGCCCCCAGCGAGCCGATCCCGAACAGGGCCAGGCCCAGCAGCTGGACCTTCTTGCGCCCGTACCGGTCCGCGAGCCCGCCGGCGGCGATCAGCAGGCCCGCCTGGGCCAGGGAGTAGGCGCCGATGACCCACTGGGTCTGCGCGGTGTCGGCGCCGAGCTCCCTGGTCAGCGAGGGGATGGCGACGTTGAGGATGGTGTTGTCCAGCACCACGACCAGCTGGACGAGGCAGATGACGGCCAGGATCACCCAGCGGTCGGGCCGGCGATCAGGTTGGGACATTCCCGCTCACTCCCCTGTACGGCGTATAAGACTTGTACAGCGTAGAAGAGCGGGCGGGCCGGACGCCAGCGGATTTTCCCGGCCGCCCCGGGTCTTTACCCAGGTTTCTCCCAGGGAGGGGCAACCGAACGCCCGTTCCAAGGAGTCTGTCCCGATGTGAAACTGACAGGCACCCCGTTCTTCATCGTGACGATCCTCCTCTTCATCGGCTCCATCGCGCTGGCCATGATCCAGTGGCGCGCGGCCGCCCGCTCGGGTGCCGACACCGGCACGGGCACCGGCGCCGGCACCCGACGCTCGCGCGGCGCCTCGGGCGGCCGCACCCCGCTGCGCGCCCTCGCGCACTTCGCCACGATCCTGCTCTGTCAGTTCAGCGCCGTGGCGATGGTCTTCGTCATGGTCAACAACTCCACGCTGCTCTACGACAGTTGGGGTGACCTGCTGGGCACCTCCAACCACGTCCGCGCGGTGCCGGTGCCCCCCAAGGACAACGGCCTGGCCGGCGACCGGGCCCCCGGCGCGGGCGGTGCCTCGGCGCCCCCGAAGGTGGTGCAGGCCTTCCACGCCCCCGACACCGACGCGGTCCCGCGGGAGGTCAAGCAGGCCGACCTCAAGGGGCGGCTCTCCGGCGTGGACGGCGAGGTGCTCGTCTGGACGCCCCCGCAGTACGACGACCCCGCCTTCAAGGACAAGACCTTCCCCGTGGTCGAGCTGCTGGCCGGCTACCCCGGCTCCTCCAGCGCCTGGTTCGGCAGCACCATGGACGCCATCAGCCAGCTGTCACCGCTGATGAAGACCGGTCAGGTGACCCCGTTCATCCTGGTGGCGCCCCGGGTGAAACTGCTCGAGCAGGCCGACACCGGCTGCGCGGACGTGCCCGGCAAGATCAACGCCGAGACCTGGTTCGCCCGCGACGTCCCGCAGATGGTCATCGACAACTTCCGGGCCGGCACCACCGCCGACCAGTGGGCCGTGGACGGCTACTCGGCCGGCGCCCACTGCGCCCTGCGCCTGGCGCTGGGCCACCCCGACCGCTTCCGCGCCGCCATCAGCATGTCGGGCTACAACGACCCGCACGAGGAGCCCGCATCGCTCACCGCCAACGACCCCAAGCTGCGCGAGACCGCCAACCCGCTCTACCTGCTCACCCACGCCACCACCCCGCCCAACGTCGCGCTCTACGTCACCGGGAAGAAGGGTGACGGTCTGGAGGACGCCATCGCCCTGCAGAAGGCCGCCAAGGCCCCCACCGCGGTGACCCCCGTCGAGACCACCGGACCGCACCTGACCACGACCTGGAAGCCCATGGTGGTCCCCACCTTCAAGTGGCTCAGCACGATCATCCCCGCACCGCACTGAGGACGACGGTGTTCGCCGCCGCGCTCCCCGTGCTCTTCCTGGTCACCCCCCTCCTCTGCTGGGGGATGCTGCTGCGCACGCCCCTGGTCGGCACGGTCGTCGGGTGCCTGCTGGCGGCCGAGGCCACGGGCCTGCTCTGCGTCGAGACGGGGTGGACGGCGACGCGTGCGGTGGCCGAGGTCGAGGTGGCCTACGCACCCGTGGCGGCCGCGGTGCTGGTCACCGGCGCCGTCGTCGAGCGGGTGCGCCGCGGGCCACGGCCCAGGCGCGTCTTCGGTGGCCGCTGGCACGCGGGCACGATCCTCTTCGCCGTCTACCTGCTGGCCACCCTCCTGGTCGCGACGCCGGTCTACCTGACGATCGGCGTCACCGAGGCGTTCACCCCCTCGTCCGACGCCGTGCTGCCGCTGCCGCCGGGGTTGAGCGTGCTGCACGACGACCCCGGGCCCTGTGGCTCGGGGACGTGCGAGCGGGTGCTGGTGGTCGGGAGCCCGAGCGGCCTGTCCGGGGCCGAGATCGACGCCCGGCTGCGCGCGGGCCTGACCGGGCGGCACGGCTGGCAGCTGGACCCCGCCGGCACCGGCTGCCGCCGCAACGGCTGGCTGCTGGACCGCCGGCCGCTCTGCGTCAGCCTCTGGGTCCAGGACCGGCAGGTCCTGGTCGAGCTGGAGGGCGGCGACGTCTACCACGGCGACCCGGTGGGCGACCGGGGCTGACGATCCCTCGCGCGGGGCCCCCTCGTGCGGGGCCCTTCGGCCCCGGTCCCGTGCCGCACCGACGGTGGCCCGGGCGGGTGCGTCCGGCGGGCGGACGGGCGTGTGGGCTGCGAAGGTATGGTCGAAGCGAGGTCCGGTCCCGCGCGGGGCCGGGGGAGCCTGGACCGAACGGAGAGTCTCGCGTGGCGCGCAGCGTGTACGTGACCGGCATCGCTCGGGGGGACGGCCGGCAGGCGGTCGAGCTCGGGGTCATGGAACTGCTCACCCGTCAGGTCGACCGGGTCGGCGTGTTCCGGCCGCTGGTGCACGCCGAGGCGCCCGGCGAGCGGGGCGCCGACCACGTGGTGGAACTGCTGCGGGCCCGCTACCGGCTCGACCTGCCGGCCGGCGACCTGTACGGGCTGACTTACGAGGAGGCGGCCGCGCTGCAGGCCGCGCAGGGGCAGGACGAGCTGGTCTCGGTGCTGGTCGAGCGGTTCCGGGCGCTGGAGCGCAGCTGCCAGGCCGTGCTGGTGCTGGGCACCGACTTCGCGGACACCAACATCCCCGACGAGCTGGCCTTCAACGCCCGGCTGGCCAACGAGTTCGGCGCCTGGGTGCTGCCGGTGGTCGGCGGGCACGACCAGGACGCCGCCGCCGTGGTGGCCGAGGTGCGCAACGCCTACCGCGCCTACGGCGACCTGGGCTGCTCCACCCTCGCGATGATCGCCAACCGGGTGGTGCCCGGCGCCAAGCAGCAGGTGCTGCGCGCGCTGAGCGCCAAGCTGCCGGTGCCCGCCTACGTGCTGCCCGAGGAACTCGCCCTGGCCGCACCGACGGTGGCGCAGGTGGTGGAGGCCACCGGCGCCGAGGTGCTGCTCGGCGACGCGGCCGGGCTGGCCCGCGACGTGCGCGGGTTCGTCTTCGGCGGGGCGATGCTGCCGACCTTCCTGACCGCACTGACCGAGGGCGCGCTGGTGGTGACCCCGGGCGACCGGGCCGACCTGGTGATCGGCTCGCTGGCCGCCCACGCCGCCGGCTCCCCGCCGATCGCCGGCCTGCTGCTGACGCTCGGTCAGCACCCGGGTCCCAACGTCATGGCGCTGGCCGCCCGGCTGGCCCCCGGCACGCCGGTGGCCGTCGTCCCGGAGGGCAGCTGGCCGACCGCGGCCACGCTCACCCACCTGGAGGGCAAGCTCGGCCCGGCCAGCCCGCGGAAGGCCGAGATCGCCCTGGGCCTGTTCGAACTGCACGTCGACACCGCCGAGTTGACCAGCCGTATCGAGCTGAGCCGGTCCGAGCGGGTGACCCCGATGATGTTCGAGCACGCGCTGCTGGAGCGGGCCAGGGCGCAGCGGCGGCACATCGTGCTGCCGGAGGGCACCGAGGAACGGGTGCTGCGCTCGGCGGAGGTCCTGCTGCGCCGCAACATCTGCGACCTGACCCTACTCGGCGAGCCGGAGGCGGTGCGGCGCCGGGCGGCGGCCCTGGGCATCACCCTGCCGCAGCCCGACCCGGGCACCGACCGCGCGCAGCTGCGGATCGTCGACCCGGCCACCAGCCCGCTGCGCCAGCGGTTCGCCGAGCTCTACGCCGAGTTGCGCGCGCACAAGGGGATGACCGTCGAGCTGGCCCTGGACGTGGTCACCGACGTCAGCTACTTCGGCACCCTGATGGTCCAGGAGGGCATCGCCGACGGCATGGTGTCGGGCGCCGTGCACTCCACCGCCGCCACCATCCGGCCGGCCTTCGAGGTGATCAGGACCGCGCCGGGCGCGGCCATCGTCTCCTCGGTCTTCTTCATGTGCCTGGCGGACCGGGTGCTGGTCTACGGCGACTGCGCGGTCAACCCCGACCCGGACGCCCGGCAGCTGGCCGACATCGCGATCCAGTCCGCGGAGACGGCCGCCCAGTTCGGGGTGGAGCCGCGGATCGCGATGCTCTCCTACTCGACCGGCACCTCGGGCTCGGGCGCGGACGTGGAGAAGGTCCGCCGGGCCACCGAGCTGGTCCGCGAGCAGCGCCCGGACCTGCTGGTCGACGGGCCGATCCAGTACGACGCGGCGGTGGACGCCAACGTGGCCGCCACCAAGCTGCCCGGCTCGGCGGTCGCCGGGCGGGCCACCGTGCTGATCTTCCCGGACCTCAACACCGGCAACAACACCTACAAGGCCGTGCAGCGCTCGGCCGGGGCGGTGGCGGTCGGCCCGGTCCTGCAGGGCCTGCGCAAGCCGGTCAACGACCTGTCGCGCGGGGCGCTGGTGGAGGACATCGTCCACACCGTGGCGATCACGGCCATCCAGGCCCGCACCGCGACCGACCGGACGGCAGCCGTCCACGCGGGGACCGAGCAGTGACCGAGCAGACCTCGAAGGAGCAGTCCCGATGACCGAGGCGACCCGGGTCCTGGTGCTCAACGCCGGCTCCTCGTCGGTGAAGTACCAGCTGATCGACATGCTCGACGGCCGGCGGCCGGCGACCGGACTGGTGGAGCGGATCGGCGAGGCCGGCGGGCGGCTGGTGCACACCGCGCAGGACGGCGAGCCGCGCGAGTCGCGACAGCCCTTCCCCGACCACGCCACCGCCCTCGCCGCGGTGGCCCGGGAGCTGGCCGCCGACGGCCTGGGCCTGGACTCCCCCCAGCTGGCCGCGATCGGCCACCGGGTGGTGCACGGCGGGCAGCGGTTCACCGCGCCGACCGTCGTCACCGACGAGGTGCTGACCGAGATCCGCCGGCTGGTCCCGGTCGCCCCGCTGCACAACCCGGCCAACATCACCGGGATCGAGGTGGCCCGCGCGCTGCGCCCCGACCTGCCGCAGGTCGCGGTCTTCGACACCGCCTTCCACACCACCGTCCCGGAGTACGCGGCCCGTTACGCGATCGACCGGGCGACGGCCGACGCCCACCGGGTGCGTCGCTACGGCTTCCACGGCACCTCCCACCAGTACGTCTCGCGGGCCACCGCCCGGCTGCTCGGCAAGGACCCGGCCGAGGTCAACGTGATCGTGCTGCACCTGGGCAACGGCGCCTCGGCCTCGGCGGTGGCCGGCGGCGTCTGCGTGGAGACCTCGATGGGGCTGACCCCGCTGGAGGGCCTGGTGATGGGGACCCGCTCGGGCGACATCGACCCGGGCGTGGTCTTCCACCTGCACCGGGTCGGCGGGCTGTCGATCGACGAGATCGACGACCTGCTGAACCGCCGCAGCGGCCTGCTGGGCCTGTGCGGGGACAACGACATGCGCGAGATCACCCGCCGGATGGACGAGGGCGACGAGGCGGCCGAGCTGGCCTTCCGGGCCTACGTGCACCGGCTGCGCAAGTACCTCGGGGCGTACTGCGCGGTGCTCGGACGGGTGGACGCGATCGCCTTCACCGCCGGCGTGGGCGAGAACGCGGCGGCCGTGCGCGAGGCGGCCACCGCCGGCCTCACCGAGCTGGGCATCGCGGTGGATCCCGAGCTCAACTCGGTCCGCTCGGGCGCGGCCCGGGTGATCTCGCCGCCCTACTCGCGGGTAGCGGTCGCCGTGGTGCCGACCGACGAGGAGCTGGAGATCGCCCAGCAGGCCTACACCCTCGTCCACACGGGTTGGTCGTGAGGATCGGAGGTTCGCCCCAATCCCCGGGAATAACTCGTACGGATAGGATCATCCATATGCGCCGAGCGAAAATTGTCTGCACCCTGGGTCCGGCGACGGACTCCTACGAACAGCTGAAGGCCATCGTCGAAGCGGGCATGAACGTCGCCCGCCTCAACATGAGCCACGGCTCCCACGCGGAGCACGAGGAGCGGTACCGCAAGGTCCGCCAGGTCTCCGAGGACACCGGCCGCCCCATCGGGGTGCTGGCCGACCTGCAGGGCCCCAAGATCCGGCTGGCGACCTTCGCCAACGGACCGGTGACCGTTGACAACGGCGACACGTTCACCATCACCACCGAGGACGTCCCCGGTGACCAGCACATCTGCGGCACCACCTACAAGGGCCTGCCCGGCGACGTGAAGCCCGGCGACCCGGTCCTGATCAACGACGGCGTCATCGCCCTGGAGGTCGTCAGCGTCGACGGCCCGCGGGTGAAGACCGTGGTGGTCGAGGGTGGTGTGCTCTCCAACAACAAGGGCATCAACCTGCCCGGCGCCGCCGTGAACGTCCCCGCCCTGTCCGAGAAGGACAAGGACGACCTGCGCTTCTCGCTGCGGCTGGGCGTCGACATGGTCGCGCTCTCCTTCGTCCGCAACGCCGCGGACATCGACGACGTGCACAAGGTGATGGACGAGGTCGGCATCCGGGTGCCGGTCATCGCCAAGATCGAGAAGCCGCAGGCCGTCGAGGCCATGGAGGAGATCGTCCTCGCCTTCGACGCCATCATGGTGGCCCGTGGCGACCTCGCCGTCGAGTACCCGCTGGAGCGGGTGCCGCTGGTGCAGAAGCAGCTCATCACGCTGGCGCGGCGCAACGCCAAGCCGGTCATCGTCGCCACCCAGATGATGGAGTCGATGATCCACGCCTCGCGGCCCACCCGCGCCGAGGCCTCCGACGTCGCCAACGCGATCCTGGACGGCGCCGACGCGGTGATGCTCTCCGCCGAGTCCAGCGTCGGCAAGTTCCCCGTCGAGACGGTCCGCACCATGAGCCGGATCTGCGAGACGGCCGAGGAGGAGCTGACCAGCCAGGGCCTGCAGCCCCTCAACCCGGGTCGCAAGCCGCGCACCCAGGGCGGTTCGGTGGCCCGCGCGGCCTGCGAGCTCGGCGACTTCCTGAACGGGCAGGCGCTGATCGCCTTCACCAAGTCCGGTGACACCGCGCGGCGGCTCTCCCGCTACCGCTCGCCGATCCCGGTGATCGCCTTCACCCCGGACTCCGCCACCCGCAACCAGCTCGCCCTCAGCTGGGGCGTCGAGGCGTACGTCACCGAGCAGGTGGCCACCACCGACGAGATGGTCCAGCAGGTCGACCGGGAGCTGCTGCGGATGAAGCGGCTCGACGAGGGCGACACCGTCATCGTCACCGCCGGCTCGCCCCCCGGCGTCCCCGGCAACACCAACATGGTCCAGGTGCACCACCTGGGCAGCCGGACCTGACCGGTCGCTGACCGGCCCGGCACGGGCACGACGCAGCAGGGCCCCCACCGCGCGCGGTGGGGGCCCTGCTGTCGTCGGCGGCTCGACGGGTCGGTGGGACTCAGCCGCCGTACGGGGTGTCGTCGTTGTACAGGTGCATGCCCGGGATGGTCAGCGTGCCGCCGAACTGGCCGGCCTGCACCGCGGTCACCTTGGTCATCGTCATGTCGATAGGGATCGGGATGGCGCCGATCAGGTCGAAGAGCCACTGCGGCAGCGTGTCGGGGGTGATGGTGATCGCCCCCAGGTCCGGCAGCGGAATGCCGTAGAGCGCGGCCAGGTCGCCGCTCAGGCTCTCCACGTACATGGTGATCGGGCCCTGACGCATGGTCGAGGTGCTGCCCGGGGCGCCCTTCACGTGGAAGGTCTTGGCCGGGGAGTTCGCGGTCGCGGTGTCCTCGATCGTCGACATGTCGAGATCGCCGATGTCCACCGAGCTGACGGTGAACTTGAGCACCCGCTTGGTGGTGGTCGGGGTCTGCACCTCGTAGACGCCGCCGAAGACCGCGCCGTAGAGCGCGAGCCGGCTGGAGCGCAGCGTCCAGTTCTGGTCCGGCACCACCTGGCCGCCGGAGGCCGCCGCGGCGCTGAGCTTGCTGGTGTTCACCGCGCAGCTCGTACCAGCCGCCGTCGGGGTCGCGGACCAGGCCGGCGCAGG
>NZ_BAAALF010000091.1:0-32355 GCF_039528135.1 Kitasatospora nipponensis
CCGCCCGCCGGCCCGTCGCGGGCCCATCCCGGTGCGCACCAGGACCGGCGGCCCGCCCGCCGCGTTCGCCCAGTCGCCGCCGCGCAGCGCCCAGGCCTCGGCGGCCACCGCGCAGAGCACCAGCAGCGGGGCGGGGCCCGGCGCGTTCACGGCGTCCGCCGCACGTCGCCGAGGACCGGGTTGCCGTGCAGGTAGCGGCCGAGCGCGGTGACCGGGAAGACCAGCCGGTAGAGGTGGTAGTTGATGGAGAAGTCCCACGGGAAGCCGGTGCCGGTGAACTGCGGCTCCGCCCAGGTGCCCTCGGGCAGCTGGGTGGCGGCCAGCCAGCGCACCCCGCGCTCCACCGCGGCGCTGCCGCGGCCCGGCCCGGGCGCGTCACGGACGCCGGGGCCGTCGCCGGCCGCGAGCAGCGCCATCAGCGCCCAGGCGCTCTGCGAGGCGGTGGACTCCCCGCGCCCCGACCACTGCTGCGGGTCGTCGTAGGAGCGCATGTCCTCGCCCCAGCCGCCGTCCGGGTTCTGCCGCTCCTCCAGCCAGGCCACCGCGCGGCGGATCGAGGGGTCCGAGGGCGCCACCCCGGCCGCCACCAGGGCCGGCACCACCGAGCCGGTGCCGTAGATGTAGTTGGTGCCCCAGCGGCCGAACCAGGAGCCCTCGGCCTCCTGGTTGCGCAGCAGCCACTCCACGCCGCGCCGGGTGCGCGGGTCGTCCGCCCGGCCGGTCTCGGCCAGCATCTCCACCACGTGCGCGGTGACGTCGGCCGAGGGTGGGTCGACCACCTCGCCGAAGTCGCAGAACGGCAGCTTGTTGGGGAGCGTGCTGGTGTTGTCGACGTCGAAGGCGCCCCAGGCGCCGTTCTTGGACTGCATGCCGAGGTTCCACTCCACGCCCCGGTGGACGGCACCGGCCACCCGCTCGGGCTCGGGGTGCCGCACCCGGCGCAGCGCCAGGACCACCTCGGCGGTGTCGTCGATGTCGGGGTAGGTGTCGTTGTGGAACTCGAAGGCCCAGCCGCCGGGGGCCAGCGCCGGGCGCTGCACGGACCAGTCGCCACGGGTGGTGATCTCCTCGCCGAGCATCCAGTCGGTGGCCCGCAGCAGCGCCGGGTGGTCGGCCGGCAGCCCGGCGTCGACCAGCGCGATGGTGGCCAGGCAGGTGTCCCAGACCGGGGACTGGCAGGCCTCCAGCCAGCGCCGGCCGTCCTCGGTGTGCACGGTGAACCGCTCGAAGGCGGCCAGGCCCGCCTGCATGACCGGGTGCTCGAGCTCGTAGCCGAGCAGGTGCAGGGCGATCAGCGAGTAGACGGCGGGGGGCTGGATGCCGCCCCAGCAGCCGTCCGCCTCCTGGCGCTCGACGATCCAGCGGCCGGCCTGGGTGAGCGCGAGGCGGCGCAGCGGGCGCACCGCGCGCTTGTGGTAGGCGTGCAGCACCAGGTCGAGCCGCTCGAAGAGGCCGTCCCAGCTGGCGGGCGGGGCGAGCGGGCGCAGCGGGAAGGGGTTGGCCGGGTCCGTGTGCAGTTCGGTGAGGTCGAACGGGGCGGGCCGGACCGGGCGGTGCGCGGAGACCACGGTCAGCGGCACGATGGTCTGCCGGGCCCAGCAGCCGAAGGCGTAGATGTTCAGCGGCAGCCACTTGGGCAGGAACATGATCTCGGGCGGCATCTCGGGCAATCGCGCCCAGGGCCACCAGCCGAAGAGCGCCAGCCAGATGCGGGTGAAGACCCGGGTAGCCGCGATGCCGCCGCTCTGGCGCACGAACCGGGCGGCGGCCAGCATGTGCGGGGCGTGCGGCTCGTCCCCGGCCAGCCGTAGCGCCACGTAGGCCTCGACGGTGGTGGAGATCTCCGGCGGCCCGCCGTGGAAGGTGCCCCAGGTGCCGTCCTCACGCTGCTGGGAGCGGATCCACTCGGCGGTGGCGGCGGTCTGGGCCGCGGTGCGGATCCCGAGGAACTGACGCAGTAAAAGGTCCTCGGCGTCCATCGTGACGTTGGTCTCCAGGTCGCCCTTCCACCAGCCTTCGGCGTCCTGGAGGGAGAGCAGGTGGGCGGTGGCCCGCCGCAGGGCGTCCTCGACCGTCGAACGGTCCGGGGGTGAATCCGCGACCTGCCGCTCGGCGTCCGACTCTCCGACGTCCCAGGGGCCCTGCTCGGCCGGGACCAGCAGCTGGGCCGCGCCCGGCGGCCGCTCCTCCACCGCGACCGGCTCGGAATCGTACTCAGGGTCGAGCCGGCCGTCCGCGGTTGCTGTCAACTTGACGTCACCTCTCTCGTACCACCACGAATTCGGCGAGGGCGACGAAGTGCTCGCGCACCGCGTCCGCCATGGGCACCTCGTCCAACGCGGCGAGGGCGGTCTTGTGCTGGCGGCGGGCCTCGTCCTGGGTCCAGGCGCGGCCGCCGGCCTGCTCGATCAGCGCGGCCCGGCCGGCCAGCACCTCCTCGGACTCCTCGCCGCGCCCCTGCGGGTCGGCGAGCAGCTCGGCGAGGCGGCGCGAGGCGGCGCCGCCCTCGGCGAGCGCGGCGGCCACCGGCAGCGACTTCTTGCGCTGGCGCAGGTCGCCCCAGTGCGGCTTGCCGGTGACCTCGGTGGCGCCCCAGATGCCGAGCAGGTCGTCGACGGCCTGGAAGGCCAGCCCGAGGTGGTGGCCGTAGCGCTCCAGCGCGTCGGCGGTGCGGTCGTCCGCGCCGGCCAGTACGGCGCCGATCGCGGCGGCGGCGGCGAGCAGGGCGCCGGTCTTGCCGCCCTCCATCTCCAGGCACTCCTCGACGGTGACCGCGTCGCGGCGCTCGAAGGAGAGGTCACGGGCCTGGCCGTCGATCAGCTTGCGGGTGGCGGTGGTCAGCAGCCGCACGGCCCGGGCGGCGTCGGTGGGGGTGGTGCCGTGCGCCTGGCCCGCGTCGAGCAGGACCTCGGTGGCGAGGGTGGCCAGCGCGTCGCCGACCAGGATCGCCTGCGCGGGACCGAAGACCGTCCAGGCGGTGGCCCGGTGCCTACGAGTCTCGTCACCGTCCATCAGATCATCATGCAGGAGGGAGAAGTTGTGCACCAGCTCAACGGCCACCCCGCCGGGCACGCCCGCCGCGGCCGGGGCGCCGGCCGCCTCGGCGGAGAGCAGCGCGAGCGCCGGACGGACCGCCTTGCCGCCGTCCCCCGCGGTCGGGTTGCCGAGCCGGTCGGTCCAGCCGAAGTGGTAGGCCGCGACCGCGTCCATCGGAGGCGCCAGCCGGGCCACCGCCGCGCGCAGCGGCGGCGTGCAGAGCGAGCGGCCCCGGGCCAGCAACCCGGGGACCGAGTCGGGGTCGGCCTGGGCCGTCGCTCCCGCGACCGTGCTGGGGCGTGCCTCCACGAGTGTTCCCTCTTCCTGGGCGGCTGTACCGCTCTGAACTGGTCTGCTGCTGTCGGTGCCGGGCCGGGTGCCGGTGGGCGGCGCCGTCATCGGGGCCACCGCCCGTCGCCGCGGTCCACCGGGACCCGCGCGCCGGCGGCGGCCAGCGCGGCGTCGGCGGCGGCGTGGCCGCTGCGCACCGCGCTCTCCATCGTCGCGGGCCAGCCGGTGGCGGTCCACGAACCGGCCAGCAGCAGGCCGGGCACCCGGGTGGCGGCCGGCGGGCGCAGCGCGGCGGTGCCCGGGGCCGGGTCGAAGGTGGCGGTGCGCTCCCGGGTGACGAAGAAGTCGAGCACCTCGGCGCCAGCGGCCGCCGGCAGCAGGCGCGCCAGCTCCGGCAGGTAGCGCTCGCGCAGCGCGGCGACCGGCAGGTCGATCTCGTCCTGGACGGCGGACTGGCTCAGCGCCAGGTACTGCGCGCCGGGGCGGCTGCGGGCCAGGCCCGAGTGCGCGGTGCGGTCGAAGACCCACTGGACCGGGGAGTCGAGGGCGGCGAAGAACGGGCGGCGCAGCACGGTGCGGTCGTAGACCACGTGCACGTTGAGGATCGGCGCGTAGCCGAGCTCGGCGGGCCGGTGCCGCTCGTCCAGCGCGTCGGCCGGCAGCAGGGCGGCGGCCGCGTCCTGGGCGCCGGCCAGCACCACGGTGTCGGCGGTCAGCAGCTCACCGCCCTCCAGGCGCAGCGCGTGCTGCGGCCCCTGCTCGGTGGGGACGGACTTGAGCTCCACCACCTTGCTGCGCAGCCGCACCTCGACGTCGGCGGCGGCCAGCGCCCGCAGCGCCGCGTCGTGGTGCACGGTGCCCAGCGGGACGCCGGCGATGCCGATGTCGGAGGCACCGGGGTCGGAGAGCAGGCCGGTCTTGAAGACCATGGCGGCCAGCGCCAGCGACACCTGGTCGGCGCGCGCGTTCAGGGTGGCCACCCCGACCAGGTCCCAGAGCGCGGCGATGGTCCGCGCGTTCTGGCCGTGCGCCCGCAGCCAGCTGCCGAACGACCGGCCGTCCAGCGCCGGATCGGTCAGCTCCAGGCGCTGCAGGGCGAGCGCGCCGCGCACCACCCGGAGGCGGTCCAGCGCCGTCAGGTGCGGGTAGGTCGCCAGGCTGGCGGCCAGGTGCAGCGGGACCGGCAGGGCGGCCCGGCGCAGCCGCCCCAGCCGGCGCCGGGCGCCGTGCACCGAGAGCACCGGGACGTCCAGGCGCGGCTGGATCTCGACCTCGCCGCCGGCGCCGAGCCGCTCGACCAGGCCGCGGTAGGCGGTGCAGCAGCGCAGGAAGACGTGCTGGCCGTTGTCGACGGCCAGCTCGCCGCGCTGGAAGGAGAAGGCCAGCCCGCCCAGCCGGGGGCGGGCCTCCAGCAGGGTCACCCGCCGGCCCGCCTCGGCCAGCCGCAGGGCGGCGGTGATCCCCGCCAGCCCGCCGCCGACCACGACCGCGCGGTGCTCGCGCGCCTCCGCTCGCCCCGTCATGCCGCCTCCCCGCTGATCGTGCCGCGCTGCCCCGGGTGCACCACCGGGGAGAACAACGGCACCGCCCGGGGTGATTCCCCGCTGACAGAATGTGACGGAGTGTCGCCGAGAATCAAGAACGTCCTCCGGCCAGGCCGGACAGCGCGACGTACGCCTTCTCCCAGCCCGGCAGCGAGACCCGGCCGCGCAGCACCGACTCCGGCTCGGCGGCGATCCGGCCGAGCAGCCGGTGGTAGATGCCGGCCATCGCCGCGGTGCAGGCCCGGCTGCGGCGGTCCAGCATCGGCAGCAGCCGCAGGCCCTCCTCGAAGTAGCCCTGGGCGCGCTGGGCCTGGAAGGCGACCAGCCCGGTGAAGTCGGCTCCGGCCGGCGGCCGGGACAGCGCGAAGCCCTGCTCGCAGCCGAACCGGGCCAGATCCTCGGCCGGCAGGTAGCTGCGGCCGTTGCCGGCGTCCTCGCGCAGGTCGCGCAGGATGTTGGTGAGCTGCAGGGCCAGGCCCAGGGTGTCCGCGTACTCCGCGCCGCGCTTGGGGTCCTCGCAGCCGTAGACGCCCAGCGAGAGCCGGCCGATCGAGCCGGCCACGCAGCGGCAGTAGACCTTCAGGTCCTCGAAGGTCCGGTACTCCTCGCCGCGCAGGTCCATCTCGACGCCGTCGATCAGCTCCTCGAAGGCGTCCAGCGGGATCGGGAAGCGGCGGGCCGCGTCGGCCAGCGCCACCTTGATCGGGTCGGTGTCCTCCTCGACGACGGAGCCGGTCCTGATCTCGTCCAGCAGCGCCCGGGTGGCGAGCAGCTGCTCGGTCTTGCGCTCGGCCGGCAGCTCGCCGTCGCCGATGTCGTCGACCCGGCGGGCCAGGGCGTAGAGCGCCGACATGGCCAGCCGCTTGGACTCGGGCAGCAGTCGGATGCCGTAGCTGAAGTTGCGGGCCTGCAGGGCGGTGACCGCCTCGCAGTACCGGTAAGCCGCCATGACCTGCGCCGACGCCAGTGGTGATGCCGCCACTCGGGCGTTCACCTTCCCTTCGCGAAGATGGCCGCCGCCTTCAACGCGAGGCGGCGCTTGTCGGGCTTCGGCTGCTGGGCCAGTACGTCGTACCCGGCGGCCTCGATGGCCGCCAGCGTCGCGTAGCCGCCCGCGGTGAATCCCGCCAGCAGCAGTCGGAGCCTTCCTTGAACCGTACCCACCAGCGGCGCACCACGATCGAGCAGGGTCCGCGCCCGGGCCGCCTCGAACGCCACCAGCTCGCGCACGGCGGCGGAGGCGGTGGGGCGCGCGAGGTCGTCCTCGGTGACGCCGAACCGGGCCAGGTCCTGGGCCGGCAGGTAGATCCGGCCACGGCCGAGGTCCTCGGCGACGTCCTGCAGGTGCTCGACGACCTGCAGCGCGGTGCAGACCGCGTCCGAGCGCTCGATCCGCTCCGGGCTGGAGACGCCGGCGATGGAGAGCACCAGGCGCCCGACCGGGTCGGCGGAGAGCGTGCAGTAGCCGACCAGGTCCTCGAAGGTGGCGTAGCGGGCGGTGGTCTGGTCCACCCGGTTGGCCTGGATCAGCCGGCGGAACGGCTCGGGGGTGAGCGCGTGCCGGCCGATCAGCGGCACCAGGGCGCGCATCAGCGGGTGGCGCGGGGGTTCGCTGGAGCCGCCGGGCAGCGCGGCCGCGAAGGCGCGGTCCAGGTCGCGCTCCAGCCCGTCGAGCAGGCCGAGCCGGAAATCCGTCTGATCGCCCTGCTCCGAAGGGGTGGCCGCCTCGAGCAGCACCGCCGTGCCGGCCGGGTCGGCGAGGTCGCCGTCACCCGCGTCGTCCACCAGGCGGGCGAAGCCGTAGACGGCCATCAGGTCGTCGCGCCAGGCCGCGGGCAGGAAGGCGGGGGCGACCGGGAAGTTCTCCCGCGCCGCCTTGGCCAGGGTGTCGCCCTGCTCCGGGGGCTGCGGGGCACGCCCCGGGCCGCCGGCTCGACCGTCGCCTGGCACTGAACCGCCCCCTCGCCGGGCCGAGGACTGAGCCGAAGCCGCCACTGCCGTCACTCCCCCGTTCTACACCCGTGTTGACCATGATTCCGACGAATCCGCCGCGGACACTCCCCGCGCAGGCCGCGATGGGTGGAGCGCTCCCGGACCCCACCCTTTCACCCCCCGGGGCCGCTCGAAAGACCGCCCCCTCGGCGCGCCGCGCGTGCTCACCCACCCGGCGCACACGCGGGGGCGCGCACCGGGCCGTGCCCTACTCCTCGTGCCCGCGGGCACCGGCCCGACACGGACCGGGGCCGGTGCCCGGGACGCCTCGCGTCCGAGCACCGGCCCCGGCAGGTGGGCGTGCGCCTCAGGGGCGCTCGCCGCGTTCGTACATGCCGACGACCTCTTCGGTGGGGCCGTCCATGATCAGCTCGCCGGTCTCGATCCAGATGGTCCGCTCGCAGGTGTCCCGGATCGCGTTGTTGTTGTGGCTGACCAGGAAGACCGTACCGGCCTCCTTGCGCAGCTCACGGATCCGGGCCTCGCTGCGGCGCTGGAACGCCTGGTCACCGGTGGAGAGCGCCTCGTCGATGAGCAGCACGTCGTGCGTCTTGGCCGCCGCGATGGAGAACCGCAGACGCGCCGCCATGCCCGAGGAGTACGTGCGCATCGGCAGGTTGATGAACTCGCCCTTCTCGTTGATGCCCGAGAAGTCCACGATGTCCTGGTAGCGGGCCTTCACCTGGGCCGGGGTCATCCCCATCGCCAGGCAGCCCAGCACCACGTTGCGCTCACCGGTCAGGTCGTCCATCAGCGCCGCGTTGACGCCCAGCAGGGAGGGCTGGCCGTTGGTGTAGATGGCGCCGCGCTCGGTCGGCAGCAGGCCGGCGATCGCGGAGAGCATCGTCGACTTGCCGGACCCGTTGGAGCCGATCAGGCCGATCGCCTCGCCCTTGTAGGCGGTGAAGGTGACGCCGCGCACGGCGTGCACCTCGGTGATCGCGGGCGAGCGCTTGCGCGAGATCAGCCGGCTCAGCGCGGAGGTCGCGCTGCCCTTGCCGGCCGAGGCGCCGTGCACCTTGTAGACGATGTGCACGTCGTCGACCACGACCGTGGGCGTGCGGGTCTTCTGTGCGTCCTCGACGGCCTTGGCGTCGCGCTTCGCCCGCGCGGCCTCGACCTCGGTGCGGTCGGTGATAACCGTCTCAGCCACGTCCGTACTCCTCTTCGGCCTTCCAGAAGAACACATACCCGATCGCGAAGGCGACCACGGCCCAGCCGACGGCCAGCGCCCAGATGTGCGCCGGCATCACCTGGTAGGTGTCCGGGTAGTGGTGCTTGCTGTACACGATCGGCGCCATGGCGTGCCGGATCAGCTCCATGTAGACCGAGGCGGGGTTGATCTCGGCCACCTTCTGCACCCAGGGCGCGGCGTCCTTGACCCGGTCCTGGATGCTGTACATCACGCCGGAGAGGTACATCCAGGTCCGCAGGATGAAGGGCATCAGCTGCGAGATGTCACTGGTCTTCGCGCCGACCCGGGACATCATCAGGGCCAGACCGGTGTTGAAGAAGCAGAGCAGCACCAGCGCCGGGATCACCTGGAACCAGGTCGTGCCCGGCATGATGCCGTTCATCAGGACGATCGCGACCAGGACGACCATCGAGATCAGCAGCTGCTGGAGCTGGATCACGGTGAACGCGATCGGCATGCAGGCGCGCGGGAAGTGCAGCGCGCGGATCAGCCCGAGGTTGTCGGAGATCGCCCGGGTGCCCGACTGGATGGCGCTCTGGATGAACTGGAAGATGAAGACGCCGATGCAGAGCCAGGCGATGTACTTCGGGACCGAGTTACCGCTCAGGATGACACCGAAGACCAGGTAGAACACCGCGCAGTTCAGCAGCGGGGTGACAACCTGCCAGACCTGTCCCATCTTCGCCGTGGTGTACTGCGCCACCAGGCGGGCGGTGGCGAAGGCCACGATGAAGTGCCGTCGCCCCCACAACTGCTTGGTGTAGGCGAACAGCCCGGGTCGCCGGCCGCTGACGGCCAACCCGTACTTGTCGGCGAGCTGCTTCTGGGAGAGCCCGGTATCAACACCTCCGGGCCTGGAGAGGTTGAGCGGTTCAGTCACTGTCGACACATTCGTCCTTCACGGATCGGAAGTCCGGCTGCTGGCCGGGGGCAGTCGCCGGTCTCTCGACGGGGGAGATCCAGGTGGATCGGGGGGAGATCGGTCGGCGGCGTGGTCCGCCAACCGGGGTGATCAGATGACCGGCGGTCTGCCCAACCTGGTCAATCGCCATACAGTACGCCATTGCATGGGCCGCCGCTGACCGCACGGAGTGCGCCAGCCCTCCCGGAAACCGCCCCACCAGGCCTTGAGCGCCTCCCCGGAGGGGCGGCGGACCAGGGTCAGCAGAATCCAGGTGCAGAGGTAGAGAGGCACCAACGGGGCTGGGAGGTTCCGTCGGGCCAGCCACACCCGGTTGCGCGCCACGTTGTGGAAATAGGTGGCGTGCCGGGCCGGGGAGGTGGTGGGGTGGTGCAGCACGATGTCCGCGCGGTAGTCGATCGACCAGCCCGCGTCCAGCGCGCGCCAGGCGAGGTCGGTCTCCTCGTGGGCGTAGAAGAAGTCCGCGGGCAGCTGGCCGGCCTGCTCGAAGACCGTCGAGCGGACCGCGCTGGCCCCGCCCAGGAAGGTGGTGACCGGCGAGGAGTGCAGCGGGTCGCTGGCGCGCAGCCGCGGCACGTGGCGGCGCGCGGTCTCGCCGGTGTCGGGGTCCGCGATCCGGAAGCTGACGATGCCCAGGTGCGGGTCGGCGGTGAAGGCCTCGCGCAGCAGCGTGGCCGAGTCGGTCAGCGGGAGCCGGCCGTCGTCGTCCAGGAAGAGCACCGCGTCGACGTCGCGGCCGTTGGGGCCGAAGAGCTCGATGCCGACGTTGCGCCCGCCCGGGATGCCGAGGTTCTCCGGCAGCTCGGCGGTGCGTACGCCCGCGGGCAGCGGCGGCAGCGGGGCGCCGTTGCCGACCACCGCCAGCTCGACGGCCGGTCCCTGCTGGTCCAGCACCGACTGGATCAGCGCGTTGAGCTCGGCCGGCCGGTTGCCCATCGTGATGATGACCGCGCCCAGCCGGAAGGTGTCGACCGCGCCCGCGGCCCGCACGGCGCTCATCGCAGCCTGCTGGACAGGACGATGCTCAGCAGGTGCAGCACGGTCTGCAGCATGGCGATGGCGGCGAGCACGACGATCGCGAGCCGGGTGAACGGCAGGCCGCCGTGGACGGCGTCGGCGATGCCGGCCGCCAGGATCAGCAGCGAGGCCTCGACCGCGCCCACCAGCCGGTGGAACTTGAGGAAGGCCGCCGCCCGGCGGGCCCTGGCGACCGTGGACGAGCGCGGCACCGCGGCGCTGTCCTCGACCGCCCGCAGCCCGCTGCGGGCCCGGGCCACGTCCACCAGGTCGGTCTCCGACTTGATCAGGATCGCGCCCAGCGCGGCCAGCGTGCCCAGGAAGGCCCACTCCCAGTGCGAGGCGGCCCCGGCGTGGTGCAGCAGGTCCGCGCCGCGCAGGCCCAGGCCGGTCAGCAGCGCGGCCTCGGACAGGTAGTGGCCGACCCGGTCCAGGTAGACCCCGGTCAGCGAGGTCTGCCGGCGCCAGCGCGCCACCTCGCCGTCCACGCAGTCGAGCAGCAGGTACAGCTGGATCAGCAGCGCGGCGACGATCGCGCCGGCCAGGCCCGGGACCACCAGGGCGGCGCCGGCCAGCACACCGGTGACCATCATCAGGTAGGTCAGGCCGTTGGGCGTGATGAGCGTGACCGTCGACAGCACCCGGGTGATCCGCAGCGAGATCCGCCGCATGTACAGCCGGCCCGCCCAGTGCTCGGCGCTTCTGCGCTGGAGCATGCCCTCGGGGTGGATGACGGCGCGCAGCTCCTCGACCGAGGGACGGACCGTGAGGTCGACCGCGGGGCGGTCGGCGGCTCCCGGGGCCCGGGGCGGGGCGGACACCACAGGGGGTGTGGACTCAACCGAGGCCGGGGCCTCAGCTGTTGACGGCTTGGACATAGTCGGCGTACGCGTCCCTGATCGCTGAAGGGGAGAGGTCGAGGTGCTCAAGGATGGTGAAGCGGCCCGGGCGGGTATTCGGAGCGTAGTGCACCGCATCGGTGAACTCCGCCTCGGTGAAACCGATCTGCTCGGCGCGCACCGGCAGCCCGTGGGCCCGTAGACGCTCGACGATCAGACCGGTCAGTTCACGCTCTCCCCGCAGGTGGCTCGCGAAGGCGGCACCGAGGCCGACCTGCTCGCCGTGCTGGGCTGAACGCTTGGGATACAGCACGTCCAGAGCGTGCGAGATCTCGTGGCAGGCACCCGAGGACGGCCGGGTACTGCCGCTGATGTTCATCGCGATGCCGGACAGTACCAGTGCTTCCGCGAGCGCCGTAAGGAGGTCCGCGTCCTTGAGGGTGCCCGGGTGTCGCAGCAGGTTCTCGCCCGCGGAACGGGCCATCGCGACCGCCAGCCCGTCCACCTTCTCGCCGGTCACGCGCTGGGACAGCTCCCAGTCCGCACAGGCCGAGATGTTCGAGATGACGTCGCCGATCCCCGCTGCCACGACCCGGACGGGAGCCTGTCGGATCACGTCCAGATCGACCACGATGCCGATCGGTCCCGGCACCCCGTAGGAGCCGCGCCCGGCGTCGTTGTCCAGCGTCGCGACGGGCGAGCAGATGCCGTCGTGCGCCAGGTTGGTCGAGACGGCGACGATGGGCAGCCCGACCCGCGCGGCGGCGTACTTGGCAGCGTCGATGATCTTACCGCCACCGAGGCCCACCATGAGGTCGTAGTGCCCGCCGCGCATCGCGTCCGCCAGCCTCACCGCGCAGTCCAGCGTGCCGTCGACCACCTCGTACCAGTCCGCGCTGGGCAGCTGCGGCTCCAGGCGCTCGCGCAGCCTGCTCCCGCTGCCGGTGCTGATCGCCACGGCGATCCGGCCCGAGGTGGAGAGCCGCTGGTCGGCCAGGATGCCGCCCAGCGCGTCCAGCGCGCCCGGACGGATCTCGACGAAGACCGGCGAGGGGATCAGTCGGGTCAGTACTGGCACGCGATCTCCCGCGCCTTGGCCAGGTCCTCGTGGTTGTCGACCTCGACCCAGGAGACCTCGCCGATCGGCTGCACGTCGATCCGCAGGCCGCGGTCGGCCATCAGCTGGTAGCCGTCCTCGTAGTACAGCTGCGGGTCGCGCTCGAAGGTGGCGCGCAGCGCGTCCGAGAGGTCGGCGGCGGCCGAGGGGTTGATCACGGTCAGACCGATGTACTCGCCGGTGGCCTCGGCCGGCTCCATCAGCTTGGTGATCCTTTGTACGCCCTTTGCCGGGTCGACGACGACCTTCATCTCCTCGTCGGCCAGCTTCTTCACCGCGTCCAGCGCGAGCAGGATGCCCGGGGCCCGGCCCTCGGCCGCCAGGCGGTCGTTGCCGTCCAGCAGGGTGCGCTGCACGGAGGCCGGGTGCACGGTGTCGCCGTTGGCGAGCAGCAGGCCCTCGGTGAACAGGTCACGGGCGCACCAGAGGGAGTAGGCGTTGTTCCACTCCTCGGCCTTGTCGTTCTCGACCAGGGTGAGCTTGACGCCGTACTTCTGCTCCAGGGCGTCCTTGCGGTCCTGGACGGCCTCCTTGCGGTAGCCGACCACGATGGCGGCCTCGCGCAGGCCGACCTCCGCGAAGTTGCCGAGCGTGAGGTCCAGCACGGTCCGCTCACCGTCCACGGGCACCAGCGCCTTGGGCAGGGTGTCGGTGTACGGGCGCAGCCGGCGGCCGGCTCCGGCCGCCAGAACGAGGCCGATCATGCGGGGTCTCCTGATTCGTCGTGCCGGTGACGGCGTGCCGGTGACGGCGTGCCCGGGTCCGGACCCGGCCCCGGGGGGCCGGACGGGCGGGCGGGCGAGCTGTGGGGTCCCCTGTACCGGCCGACGGGCCGGCGCCCCGACCGCTCCGCGGGGCGGTGCGGCGTGTCGTATGTGATGGTAGGCGACCGGCGTGACCCGCCCGAACCCTGGTCGTGGCCTCGTCGTAGCCGAACGCGGGGCGGGCGGGGCAACCGGTGGGGAAGCGGTGGATGCCGGTGGCGGGGGCGTGTCCACCGGGTACCGGTACGGTGTGCGCCGGGTACCGGTGCGGTGTTCATCCGCGTCCATCGGTGATCAGCCGGTGTCGGACTGGTGCCCTGGACATGAACGGGCGTTCGGTGCCATTCCGTCCCGAAGCGGACCGCCGCCCCCGAAGTCGGCACCCGGTGCGTCGAATCGATCCGGGCACCCGGGCCATGCGGCAGACTTGGGCCCCGACGCCCTCCGTACGCGACACAGCTCGCGCTACGCGACCCGACTCACGGCACGCGACACACGTTCGCGTCGGGGCGCGCTGCCTTCCGCTGGACCGGGGGGGCCTGCCCGGGTGCTCATCCGGGTGGCGGCGCCGGTCCCCGTGCCGAAAGAGGCCACATGTCCGAGAGCCGACCGACCACCGCTGCCCAGCCGGCGGCCACCGGCGAGATCCTGCTGGAACTGGTCGACGACCAGGGCACCACCATCGGAACCGCGGAGAAGCTCTGGGCCCACCAGGCGCCCGGGCACCTGCACCGGGCGTTCTCGGTCTTCCTCTTCGACCAGCAGGGCCGGCTGCTGCTCCAGCGCCGCGCGCTGGGCAAGTACCACTCCCCCGGCGTCTGGTCGAACACCTGCTGCGGCCACCCCTACCCCGCGGAGCCGCCCTTCGTGGCCGCCGCGCGACGCACCGCCGAGGAGCTCGGCACCGCCCCGGCCCTGCTCTGCGAGGCCGGCACGGTCCGCTACGACCTGCCCGACGAGGCCTCCGGCCTGATCGAGCGCGAGTGGAACCACCTCTTCGTTGGCCTGGTGACGGACGAACTGCGCCCGGACCCGGAGGAGGTCGACGACACCCGGTTCGTCACCGCGCAGCAGCTGAAGGAGCTGCAGGCCGAGCGACCGTTCTCGGTCTGGTTCACCACGGTCTTCGAGGCCGCCCTGCCGGGCATCCGGGAGATCGCCGGCCGCGACTGGTAGGTCGGATCGCCCGGGCGTTGGCGGGGCGGCCCCGGGGGGGCGGCGGTGGTCAGCGCCGCCGGTCGCCGCCGGGCCGCCCCACCCCGGGGAGCGGCCCCTCGGCCAGCCCCTCGACCAGCCTGTCGGCCAGCCCGTCGACGGTTCCCTCGACCGATCCCTCGACGGTTCCCTCGACCGACCTGGGGAGCGGCAGTGAGGCCCAGATCACCTTGCCCCCGTCCCCGGTGCGCTCGACGTCGCAGGCCCCGCCCGCCTCCAGGGCGATGCTCTTGACCAGCATCAGCCCCCGCCCACCGGTCTGCTCCTCGTCGCTGTGCACCGCCTTGGGCCGGTACGGATGGCCGTCCTCCACCGCGATCCGCACCTGGCCACCCCGGATCAGCACCTCCGTGGTCACCTGCGGCGACAGCGCGGCGGCGTGCGTGACGGCGTTGGTGACCAGCTCGGAGACGATCAGCAGCAGCCCGTCGGTCACGTCCTCGTAGCGGGCCCCGCCCAGCCCCTGCCCCCTCAGCAGGTCCCGGACCGCGTGCCTGACCCGCGGCACCGACGACTCGTGCGCCCCCGCGACGATCCGCCAGCACCCGCCGCCCCGCCCCACCGGCTCCGCCACCGCCGGCCCCGCCTCGCTGGTCCGCTCCACGTCCCGCCCACCCTTCGTCCGCACTCGGGAGGCATCGCCGGCACCGGCCGACCTTTCGGGAACGGGGCGTTCCGTTCAGGGCTCCCCTTCGTCACCAGAGGCTAGGAGAGCCGCCGAACCCGCCGTGCGGGTAAGTGGAACTTGCCCCCGCCAGATCAAGCCCGATCGACATCGACCGGTTCTGGTCGGTCCTGTCGCCCATCTCGGCCACTTCTGTCGCAGGATCGTTCATCCTCCCCGACCTCTCACTCCCACCGCGCCCCTCCCGCCCCCTCCCCGGCACCACCCCGACACCGCCCCGGCCGGACGAGAATCGCAGGTGAGAAGCACTCCGAAAGCCTGCTAATGTTCTCTCTGTCGCCAAGGGAGCAACACAAACCCCCGAGGCACACACCCTGTCCGGGTGGCGGAATGGCAGACGCGCTAGCTTGAGGTGCTAGTGCCCTTTATCGGGCGTGGGGGTTCAAGTCCCCCCTCGGACACCGACTGTGAGCCCACGGGTTCCGGAAAAGTGCTGGTTGAGATTCATCTCAACCAGCACTTTTTGCTTTCCGGAATCGTAGGTCAGGATCAGCCCGAGCCGCTGGTAGAGCGCGGCCCGGTCGGCCGGCTCGGCCTCCGCCAGGACCATGACCAGATCGCTGTGGGCGTGAGCCAAGGCGGCGATGTCGTCGCGGGTCAGTTGGGTGGAGCGGGCGAGCTGGGCTGTGCGGAGGTCGGCTTCGGCGCGGGTGCGGGTGGCTTGATTCTGGGTGATCCACTGGGTGACCAGGGCGGGGTCGGCGCCGGCTTCGAGGGCGGCGCGGTAGGTGGCGAGTTTGGTGTCGCAGTCGGTGATCGTGTTGCGGGCCTCTTCGGCGCGCAGGCTGTGCCCGGAGGCGGGGGCGATGTCCGGGGTGGCGGCGAGGAGCTCGATGGTGTCGTCGAGGCGGTGTGGGGCGAACATCCGGGCGAGCCAGTGGTCGAGTGGCCCGAGGATGTCCTTCTCGCGCAGGTAGATGTTGCGGGGGTGCTGGATGCGGTTGGCGAGGGCGTATTCGGCGGGGAAGCGGCAGCGGTAGTAGGCCTCGCCGTGGGACCAGTTGCCCTGCATTTTGCGCCCGCAGGCCGAGCAGATGAACGTACCGCGCAGGTGGTAGACGTTGCTGGTGCGCTTGACGCCGTGGGCGGTGGCGGTGCGGGTGCGGGAGTTGATGATGTCCTGTGCCTGGGCGAAGGTCTCGTCGTCGACGAGCGGCGGGTGGACGATGCGGTCGGAGACGATCCACTGCGCCTGGGCGTTCCAGCGCAGGGTGGTGGTGTAGCCGAGGGTGACGTCCTCGATGTCGAGGAGGGTCTCGTCCTTGCGCTGCTTGTTCCAGACCTGATGGCCCGTGTAGCGGGGGTTGGTCAGGATCGTGCGAACGGCGCCCTTGGACCAGGCGATGCCGCTGCGGTGCCGGTTGCGGGCCGGGTCGTGGGCGGACGGGCAGTCGATGCCGTCGGCGGTCAGAGTCTCGGCGATGGCGAAGAAGCCCTTGCCCGCGAGAAATTCACTGAAGATCCGTTGGACGATCACGGCGGTGGCGGGGTTGGGTGCCAGGCCGTGCAGGCGCTTGCCGTCGGCGGCCTTGGCCGGGTTGGGGTGCGGGCCGAGGTCGATGATCATGTAGCCGTAGGGCGGGCGGCCTCCGAGGAAGCGGCCCTCCAGCTGGGTCTGGGCGGCCATCGCGCTGCGGACCCGGATCCGGATGCGGTTGCGTTCACCCTTGGACACACCCCCGAACACGGACATGATCATGTCGTGGGCCTCGTTGTCCGGATCGATCGGACCGCCGACCTCCGGAACCCACAGCGGCACGTTGTAGTGCGTGAACAGGGGGAAGGTGTTCCCGAACTGGTTGCCGTAGAAGGCGCGCTGCGGCTCGCCGACGACCACCGCGTCGAACGGGCGGTTCGGACTCGCCAGAGCGGCCAGCAGGGCGGCAGACTGGGGGCGGCGCTTCCAGGGCAGGGCACGGCTGTGGCCGATGTCGAAGTACTCGGCTGTGACCTGCCCACCGTGCGGGGCGATGAGGGCGGTGGCACGGTTGAGTTGCCAGGCGCGGGAAGCTGCGGGGTCCTGGTTGTCCTCCGTCGACACCCGCCCGCAGAACGCGAACCTCAACGGGGCGGTGGGGGTGGGCCGCTGCTCCGAGCCGGCGTGCAGGCGGGTGCGCCAGCGCGGTGTGCCGGGCGGGGTGTCGGCGGTGGTACTCATGTGGGGGCCCTCCCGGGTTCGGACGTGGTGCCGCGCGGTGTGGCGGCAGGTCAGTCGTAACTCGGACGGTGGGGGTTATCCAGCGATCTCGGCTGCCCGAACGGATGGTTGATGGCCCGGTTCGTGGTTGGTGCGGGTGGCGTGGCGCTGGAGGATCCGCAGCAGCACGGGCACGGCGACGGGAGGAAGGATCGGCTCGTCGAGTGCGAAGTCGACCTGCAGAGCGACCGGCCTCTTCTTCGGGGTGGGGCTGGTGGTGCTCACGGCAGACTCTCACTGTCGGCGAGCTGACGAAACAGCAGATGTACTGCGCGTGCTGCTTGTTGGGGGACCACGGAGTTGCCACACAGGCGGATGCGGGCGGTGCCGGACAGGCCCAGGCCGTCGGTCCAGCCGTCGGGGATTCCCATCATCCACTCGACGAAGTCGGGTGACAGGACGGCCGCACCCGCGCGGCCCCGACAGGTGGGCGGGGGTGCTGGGCGACCGAGTGTCCGCTCCCAGCGCCGAATTGCCCTCTCGTATTCTCCCCAGTTGGTGTGCCCTGGCGTCAGAAATGGGGTGGCAGGGAGCTCGTCCGGCTGATGGAGACGGCGGTGGCCGGGAGGGTGAGGTCGCCCTTGGAGCCGCGTTGGCGTGGGCTGCCCTTGGCACCGTCGCCGGCCAGCGGAGTCGGCAGGAGTCGAGTGGACGCATCGGGGCTGCAGGGCCGTTGAGCTGGCACGGTGGTGGTCGGCCCAGGCTGCTTCGGGGGCGGTGCGGTGTGGGTGGCGGGTGCCGCCAGGTCGAGGGCGACTTGGGTGCGCAGGTTGCAGCCGCGTCCGGTCGGCCGGGTGCGGTTCGGGCCGGTGGAGTCGGAGACTGTGGGTGTCACCAAAAGCCGGGTCCCGCAGCGACCCGAGCAGGAACAGGCGGTCGCGGCGGTGGGGTGCTCCGATGTCGCTTGCTCGTAGGCAGCGCCATGCGAGGTCGTACCCGCTCGAGGCCAGGTCGGCGGCTACGGTGTCGAGTCCGCGTCGGCGCAAGGCGGTGACGTTCTCCACGAACACGAGGCGGGGTCGAAGTATGCGAATGGCGTGGGCGATGGTGTGCCAGAGGCCACTTCTGGTGCCTTCCGTGAGTCCGGCGCCGCGTCCGGCGTAGGAGATGTCCTGACACGGGAAGCCGGCGGTGACGATGTCGACGGGCTCGACGGTGTGCCAGTCGACGGTGGTGAGGTCGCCGAGGTTGGGGACGTGGGGGAAGTGGTGGGCCAGGAGCCGGGCGGCGGCGGGGTCGTTGTCGGCGCACCAGGCCAGTCGGGCGGGCAGGACGGTTTCGACAGCGAGGTCGAGGGCGGCGGTCCCGGTGCACACGCTTCCGATCCGCAGCGGGGTTCCGAGGGCGGCCGTGGGGGCCTGCGGGCCGGGGATGCCACCCGGCCCGCAGACGGTGGCGACGGTCACGAGGTCGTGGCCTCGACCGTGACGGCCGAAGGCGGCGTCGCGCGGCTGGGGAGACTGTGTGGGGCGCGCAGGATCAGGACGTCCTCGTGGACGATCAGGTGCATGGGGACGCCGGCTGCTCGGGCGGTGCGCACGTTCTTGAGTTGGAAGAAGGAGGGACGGGCGGTGAGGTGGCCGTCGCGGACGCCGGCGAGGAGGGCGACGCAGCGTTCGACGGGGGTGAGGCCGGCGTTCTGGCCGGCGGCGATGACGGCGGCGGGGAGGTCGACGAGTTCGCCGTGGTGGCGCCAGGGGCGGGCGGTGACGGCGACGTGGGCGCCGGGGGCGAGCAGGGGCAGGCAGCTTGTGAGGATGGCGGTGAACGCGTCGAGGAGGGCGTCGGTGGGGGCGTGGGCGAGGTTGGCGGGGTTGGTGCCGTAGGTGGTGTCGAACTTGTTGATTCCGGAGCGGTGGGTGTCGCGGGTGGCGTTCACCCGGCCGTGGACGGAGGCGCCGTAGGGAGGGGAGGTGAGCAGGAGCTGGACCTGGCCGTGGTGTTCGGGGCCGAGGAGGGTGTGGGCGTGGCGGGCGTCGCCGGTGTGGATGGTGGCTCGGCCGGTGGCGCCTTGGGTGTGGGCGAGGGTGAGGTTGCGCTTGGCGGTGGCGGTCCAGCGGCCTTCGAGTTCGATGCCGGCGGCGTCTCGGCCGTGGTGGATGGCTTCGACCAGGGTGGTGCCGATGCCGCACATGGGGTCGAGGACGAGTTGGCCGGGGGTGGTGTAGGTGGTGATGGCGTGGGCGGCGATGGCGGGGAGCATCTTGGCGGGGTGGGTGGCGGAGGCGGGGGTGTAGCGGTCGCGGCGCTGGTTGCGGGCGTCCTTCTGGGCCGTGACCCACACCGAGGTGGGCAGGGAGGCGAGGGTCGCCGGGACGGGCAGGGTGCCGGGGACAGGTTGGGGGTGGGTGGTCATCGTGGGCTCCTGACGCGGGCGGGTGCTGGGGTGTGGGTGGGGTGGGGGCTGGCGGGTCAGGGCTTGGTGAAGGCGAACAGGTCGTTGTGGATCACGTTGTGGCGGCCGGGCACCGGCTGGGTGTGGTGGCAGACGCAGTGCTGGCGGTGCCTGACCCGCGGGGCCACGGCGGGGGTGAGGTGGCCGTCGGCGGCGGTGGCCTCAGCGGCGACGATGTGCTGGAGGTAGACGAGTCCGCTGGCCCGGGCGTGGGCGACCAGGTAGGCGGCGGTGTCCTGGCCGGTGCTCTGGCGGGCCGTCATCACCAGGACGCCGTCGGGCTTGAGGGCCTGGGCGCAGGCGTCGGTGAGGGCGGCGAGTTCGGCGTGGGTGGTGAAGGCGTGCGGGGCGGCGATCGCGAGCCGGGCGCTGCCGTGGTGGTGGTCGGCGGTGATCGAGTGCGCGCCGGGGTGGCCGCGACGTAGCAGGGCGAGGGAGGCGACCTGGGCGGCCTGGTGGTGGAGGGTGGCGTAGGCGAGGTCGGCGTCGTGGTGGGTGCGGGCGTAGCCGAGCACTCGGCGGCCGGTGGTGACGGCGGCGATCAGGCAGGTGGCGTTGCCGGCTTCGGGGACGTAGACGAGGTCGCCGGGGGCGGTGAACGCCTCGATGATCTGCCGGGCCAAGCCGAGGGGGAGGCGGTTGGCGCAGGCCGCACCGATCGGGTTCCCGCAGAGCGGGCAGCAGCCGGCCAGGGGCTCGGTCAGCCAGACCGAGAGTGGAACGCCGCTGGGATTGGTGCGGGGGCTCTTCGGGGTGGTGCGGGTGGGCTGGTTCATGCGGGTTCGGCCCGACGGCCGCCGCGTGACGCTGACACCTGTAGAAACCGTTTTTCGGGCGCTTTCTAACGGACTGTCAATCTCATTGCAGATAAGTCATATCGACGCACGGTGGCCTCCGCTGCTGTCGGACCGTTGCTCCGACGGACCTCGATTGGGTTTTCTCGGGAATCTTCTCGTGCTGCCGATCCCCAGCCCTCCCCCAGGGCCATAGGGCCCGGTTGCGCTGGTCACGGGCCGAGTGGGGGTGGGCTGGGGGCGTTGGAGGGGGTTAGTGAGCAGGGGCTTCCCCAGGTCTGCCCCGGGGCGGCTCCGTGTGCTGCCCAGATCGGCTCCGGCCGGTCCCCTGGGGGTCGGCGATCACGGATTTCGACGGCGAACTCACGTCGTCGGAACCCGGAAGGACGACTCTCATGGTCGAGAACACCGTTGCCGTGCTGGAGCCGCTGCAGTCCGTGGAGCAGGAGTTGCGCCGTCTCGTGGAGCGCTCGCACCCGTTGACGCTGGCGGTGGGGGATCTGGACGCGGCGCTGCCGCAGCAGCCGCTGGACCTGGTCTCGTTGCGGGCGCTCCTGCTGCACCCCTCGGTCGGCTACCAGGCGCGTGGGGCCATCTGGGCGCGGCTGCTGCGGCTGACCGCGACGCCCGGGTGGCGTGGTGAGGACTGGCCCACCGCGGTGTGTGCGATGGCGCTGCCGGGCCTGTGGCGGATCGCCGGCCGGCTGCGGCGCGAGACGCCGGAGCTGGCGCGGGCGGAGGTGCAGCAGGTGATCCTCGCCGGGTTCTGGGAGGCCGCGGTGGAGCTGCGCGGCCGCTTGGACAGCATCGAGGCCGGCCGCATTCCGGCGAGCCTGATCTGGTCGGCGGATCGGGCCGCCCGCGCCTACCGCACCGTCGAGCGACGGCACGCCGAGACGGGGGTGGGCCTGGGCGAGCGGTCCGAGCTGTGTGAGGACGTTGTGGGCGGTCACCCGGACGAGGTGCTGGAGCGGGCGGTCGTGCGCGGGCTGCTGGGCCGGGAGCAGGCGGAGCTGATCGGCAGGACGCGGCTGGAGGGCGTGCCGGTGCGGGTGCTGGCCGAGCGGGCCGGCATCAGTGTGGAGGCGATGGGCATGCGACGGCATCGGGCCGAGCTGCGGCTGGTCACGGCCGTGCGGGCCGGGCTCCTGAGCGACTGACGGTCAGTACGACTTTCCCCACTGGGCGTTAGACACGCCGTCGCATCCCGGTTTGTACAGGGTGAAAGGGGCGTCGCCGACCAGCACGGCCAGCAGTCGCCTCGGATCCGCTGCGGACGCTGACACCGCTGCACCCCGACCGCCACCGATCCCGTGAGGGAGGTGACGGCCCACGGACCTTCGAGGCCACGCCGACCGCGGCGCCCCTTTCACCCATCGCGACTCCGCCGTCGCCCCGCCACACGCCTTGCTCCCGCCCGCCACGCCTGGAGTTCCTCATGCCCTGCCACGACCACCGCACCCCGCGAACGCGCCGCCCGCCCCGCTCCCTCCACACCGTGACCGTCGTGCTCGTCCTCGGGCTGCTGCTGTTCGCCGTGACCGCGCAGAGCGCCCACGCCCAGCCGCTTCGGCTCGCCGCTCCGCCGACGATCGACCAGGTCCTGACGAACGTGACCGCGTGGATCACCGGGATCGTCGCGGCCGTCGCCACCATGTTCCTGACATTCGGGGGCCTTCGGTACCTGCTGGCCGGCGGCGACCCGGGCGAGGTGATGAAGGCCAAGGGCGCGCTCAAGGGTGCCGGCATCGGCTACGTGATCGCGATCATGGCGCCGGTCATCCTGGACGTCCTGAAGAACCTGGTCGGCGCCAAGTGACACCCCGTCGGGCTTGGCGGGCGCGGTGGCTGTGGGCGGTGATGCTCGGCGTCACCGTCGCCCTGCTCGGCGTGGCGTTGGCCGGCCCGCAGCCCGCACACGCCGATCCTGCCGGTCCGCAGCCGGCACCCGGGGCGAGCCCGGGCCCACCACTGCCGTCACCACCCCGAACCGATCCCGGGCCGCCGGCCACCACCCAGGACCCGACTCCCGGCCTGTTGCCGTCCCCATCGGCGAGCGAGAAACCGCGACCAGCCCCGACTCCGGCGCCCTCGCCGGGCCCCGCTCCCTCACCACCGGCCGAGAGCGGCGCCGGCGACGGTTCTGGGGACTCGGCATCGTTCTGGGACATCCCGGGGCAAATTCGGGAGGCGATCACCGGATGGCTGGGCGATCTGATCCGGCCCTTCGTCGAGCCGCTCTTCAACACCCTGGTCCGGACCCTGCTGACCACCGTCGACCCCGCTGGCGCTCGCCGCGTCCAGGAGCTGTGGGAGGCCATGCGGGGCATCGCAATGGCCTGCTACGGGCTGTTCGTCCTCGCCGCCGGTCTGACCGCGATGACCCATGGCAGCGTCCAGCAGCGCTGGAGCGCGGCCGACCTGCTGCCACGGCTGCTGCTGGGCTGCGCCGCCTCCAACCTGTCACTGACGATCTGCAGTACGACGCTCACCCTGGCCAACGCCGTGGCCGTGGCGATCTTCGGCGACGGCGTGAGCGCCGACGACGTCGCCGGCACGCTGATCGGCCTCTTCCTCGCCGAGCTCACCGGAACCGCCGCGCCGTACGTGCTCGTACTCCAGCTCGTCGCCCTCACGCTCGGCGCCACGCTGCTGGTCACCGCGCTGGTGCGCACCTCTGCGGTCGTCCTGCTCACCGTGGCCGCGCCGCTGATGCTGGCCTGCCACGGGCACCCGGCCAGTGACGGCATCGCCCGCCTGTGGTGGCGGGCCTACCTCGGGTGCCTGGGAACCGAGATCGCTCAGGCCATCGCCCTGCTGGTCTGCGTCAAGGCGCTCCTGGACCCGGCCAACTACGGCCTGGTACCCGTCGCCTCGGCCACCACGCTGATCAACCTGATGCTGATCTGCTGCACCCTCTACCTGCTGATCAAGATCCCGTCCTGGATCCGGCGCATCGTCACCACCCCTGCCCGGACCATCACCGGCGGCGTTACCGGGCCGAGGATGCCGGGACTGCGGATCGTGCGGAAGGTCGCGGTCGGCGCGCTGGGGATGTCGCTGGGCCCCTATGCCTTCGGTGCGCAGCTGGCGGGCCGGGTTCGCATGGCTCGCGGGGCGGCGCGCGCGGCGTCGGCCTCCGGCGCCGGTATGGCCGGGGCTCCGCAGTACTGGTGGGGTCAGTCACGTCGCAGCACTACCGGCGGCACCGGGCCGGGCGGCGGTAGGCGGCCTGGCGGGTCGGGCCCCGGCTCTACGGGCGGCCAGCCGCCCGGTGGGACGGGTGGGGGCCCTCCCGGCGGGGGCCGGCCCAGCCGGCCACCAGCCGGCGGTGTGCCCCCTGGCGCCAGGGGATCCGCCAACAGCCCGGGTGGCACCACCGCCCCGACCTACCGATGGGGCCGCCCTCGACGCCGGCCTCCCGGCACCCATCTCGGCGCTCCCCCTCCGCCGTCCGCACCCGGGCTCACCGGTGGCTCAGGCTCGGGCGCTCCTACCGGGCGAGGCTCGACCCCAGCGCCCGGGGGCCGAGCACCGACGGCTGGTGAAGGCGGCGCGCAGCCACCCCGGCCCCGACTGGGACCAGCCCCCACCACTCGCCAGCCCCCGCCACCGCCACCCGCAGTGCAAGCGACCGCCGCCTCGAATCTGCGCCCGGCCCGCGCCGACCTCCCGCCCCCGATCCCCCGCCCCGCACCACTTCGCCCGCCACTGGACGGCGATGGCTTCGGCAGTCGCCGTGGAAGGAAGCCGCGATGAGCAGCCGCCACACCGAGGACGAACCGTGGTCCTCGATGGTCAAGATCCCCGCCGATGTCGACAAGGAGGACACCGTTCTCGGGCCCCTGACCGCGCGCCAGACCGCCCAGCTCGCCGCGGTGGTCCTGCTGCTCTGGGTGGGCTACCGCAGCACCTCGGCCTTCGTCCCGCCGCTGTTCTTCGCCGCGCTCGCGCTCCCCGCTGCCACCTCGGCGGCGCTCGCCGTACTCACCCGGCGAGACGGGCAACCGATGGACCGCTGGCTGCTCGCTGCCTGGCGCCACCACCTCACACCCAGACATCTCACCCCGACCGGGGGCCTGGCCGACGTGTTGCCCTGGCAGAACGAGATCCTCGACCGAGCCGCTGGACCGAGTCACGTCGGCAAGCTGGCCCTATCAATCGCGGACATCGACGAGCACGGCGTCCTGGACCTCGGACCGAGCGGACGGGCGGCCATCAGCGAGGCCGGCACTGTCAACCTCGCCCTGCGCACGGGCGGTGAGCAGCAGGCTCTCGTCTCGGCGTTCGGCCGCTGGCTCAACGCCCTCGCCGGCCCGGTCCAGATCCTGGTCCGAACCCGCCACCTGGAGCTCGGCTCGCGGATCGCCGCCCTCGAACAGACGGCGCCCACGCTGCCGCACCCGTTGCTCGAGCAGGCGTGCTTCGCCCACGCCGACTTCCTCGCCGACCTTGCCCAACGGCACGAGCTACTGCAGCGCGAGGTGCTGGTCGTGCATCGCGAGCCCGGGCTCGACCCCGCTGCCGGCGGCCGGGCACTGCGCCGGTGTGCGGAGAGCGCCGGTCTTCTCGCCGCAGCCGAGATCCCACTTCGGCCGCTCGACGGGACCGCCGCCTTCGCCGCCCTCACAGCGGCCTGCGACCCGGACGCGCCCGCCCACCCCTGGCCCGCGCTGCCCGCGACTCCCGTCACGACGTCAGCAGCCATCGGAGAGCCCTGGTGAACATCTCCTTCCTGCATGGCCGTCCGCCGGCATCGAGCGTCGAGGGTGGTCCACCCCTGGGCCCCGACTCGGTCCAGGTCGAGCCACGTGTGCTCTCGGTGGGTGACCTGGTGGCCACCACCCTGATCGTCACCGGCTACCCGGCCGAGGTCGGGGCGGGGTGGCTGGATCCGCTGCTCACCTATCCCGGCCGCCTCGACGTCTCCCTGCACGTCGAGCCCGTCCCCGCGCAGGTGGCGTCCGACCGGCTGCGCAAGCAGCGCGCCCGGCTGGAGGCCAGAAGCCGCGCCGGCCAGCACCACGGCCGCCTAGAGGACCCCGAGACTGAGGCCGCCGCCGCGGACGCCGCCGAGCTCGCCTGGCGGGTGGCCCGCGGCGAGGGCAAGCTCTTCCGCGTCGGTCTCTACCTGACCCTGTACGCCACCGACCGCCAGAGCCTGGCCGACGAGGCGTCCGCCGTGCGCGCGCTGGCCGAGTCGATGCTACTGCGCTGCCAACCCGCCACCTGGCGCGCGCTCCAGGGCTGGACCACCTGTCTGCCGCTCGGCACCGACCAGCTCGAGCACACCCGCACCCTGGACACAGCAGCGCTGGCCAGCTGCTTCCCCTTCTCCTCCCCCCAGTTGCCCGTCACCGACCCGGAGGACGAGCACGGCGTCGGCCCCGTGCTCTACGGACTCGACGCCGCCTCCTCCGGCCTGGTCATGTGGGACCGCTTCGCCCAGGACAACCACAACTCCGTCACCCTCGCCCGGTCCGGCGCCGGCAAGTCCTACCTCGCCAAACTCGAAGCCCTGCGCCTGCTCTACCAAGGCGTCCAGGTCTTCGTGATCGACCCCGAGGACGAGTACACGCGCCTCGCCCACGCCGTCGGCGGCACCGTCATCCGCCTCGGCGAACCGGGAGTTCACGTCAACCCCCTCGACCTCGCCGCCGACGGCTCGGTGGACCAGCTGACGCGACGCGCGCTCTTCCTGCACTCCTTCCTGGCCATCCTCCTCGGCCAGACACCCACCCCTGCCGAGAAGGCGCTGCTGGACTCGGCGATCCTCACCGCCTACCGCACCGCCGGCATCACCCTCGACCCGCGCACCCACAGCCGCACCGCGCCGATGCTCACCGACCTCGCCACCGCGTTGACGGCGGCCGGTCCCGACGGCGAAGCCCTGGCCGCCCGTCTGGCTCCCTACACGTCCGGCTCCCACCGCGGCCCCTTCGAGGGCCCTACCACCCACCGGCCGAGCGGGCATCTGACCGTGTACTCGCTGCGAGAGGTCCCCGAGGAACTCAAGACCGCGGCCAGCATGATCACGCTCGACGCGATCTGGCAGACCGTCACCAACCCGCACGACCGTCGACCGCGACTCGTGGTCATCGACGAGGCATGGCTGCTCATGCGCGACGAACACGGCGCCCGCTTCGTCAGCCGGATGGCGAAGTCCGCGCGCAAGCGCTGGGCCGGCCTGTCCGTCATCACCCAGGACGCCCCGGACCTGCTCGCCACCGATCTCGGCAAGGCCGTGGTCGCCAACGCCGCCACCCAGATCCTGCTCCGCCAGGCAGCACCGGCCATCGACGCCGTCACCGACACCTTCCGCCTCTCTGCCGGGGAAGCCGCCTACCTGCTGACCGCCGGCAAGGGCGAGGCGCTGCTGTGCGCCGGGCCGGGCCGGCGAGCCGCCTTCCAGTCGGCGGCCTCCGAGATCGAACACCGGCTCATCACCACCGACCCCGCCGAACTTATCGACGACGCCCCGGATGCCGACCCCGGGGCGGCACGGTGAGCGGCTCCGGCCCGAGTGGTCTGCTCGGTCGCCTCCTGACAGACCCCAACACCTGGTGGCAGAGCGCGATCGAGACCGTCGTGTCGCTCGGCACCACCCATTGGCCGACTCTTCTCCCGGCCGCGGCCGGCTGCACCGCCGCCTACCTCGCCGCATGCCGGTCGCTGCACCGGCGACGTCAACAGCGTCTGACCGCCGGCGGCTTCGTGGTCACGATCCTCTCCCCGCCCGCTGTCGAGCCCGGAGCTGCGGCCACGCTCTGGAGCCACCTCGTCGGCCTGCTCCGCCCCTGGCGTCGACGCCTGCTCCCCGGTCAGCCGCACCTGGCCTTCGAGTACCACTTCACGCCGGCCGGGCTGAGCATCAGACTCTGGGCACCCAGTGCGGTGCCGCAGGCGCTCCTGTGCCGAGCCGTGGAAGCGGCCTGGCCCGGCGCCCACGCCCAACCCGGCCTCGTACCGGCCTCCCTGGCGAAGTACGAGCCGTTCACCACCGGCGGCACACTGCGCCTGGCCCGCCCCGAGATCCTCCCGCTGAGAACCGACCACGGGAGCGACCCCCTGCGTGCCCTGCTCGGCGCGGGTCTCGCCCTCCAGCCGGGCGAGTCGATCACGGTCAGCGTTCTCGCCCGGCCCGCCACCGGCCGACGCGTGCGTCGCGCCAAGCACCAGCTACAACGGCTACGGAGCGGCACCGGCAACCCCATCCGCGCCGGACAGCTGCTGGACCTGCTCACCCACCGCCCCTCCCGCGCTGCACCCGGCAACCGGGACCCGGAACAGAACGCCGAACTGCGCGCCGCCCTCACCAAAGCCGCGGGGCCGCAGTGGGAGACCGCGATCCGCTACGGCGTCACCATCCCCGTCCGACAGAGTGAGGCCGCCCCCGGCCGGGACACGGAGGAGGCCATCCGCAAGGCGTCGGAGGCAGCTCGTGCCCGAGCCCGTGGCCGTGCCCACGCGGTCGCCTCCGCCTTCGCCGTCCACTCGGCCCGCAACTTCTACAGCCGCCGCCACCTGCGCCACCCCGACCGACAACTCGCCGCCCGCCACTTTCCCCGGCGGGGCGACCTGTTGAGCATCCCCGAACTCGCGGCCCTCGCCCACCTCCCTCTCGACCCGGCAGCGCCCGGTGTGCAGCGGGCCGGCGCCCGGTCCATCGCACCCAGCGCGGCCGTCCCGCTGCCGGGACCGTTGGCCAAGCCCCTGGGAACCGCCGACTTCGGTCCCGTCCGGCCAGTCGGGATCACGGTCGCCGACAGCCGCCACCACCTGCACATCATCGGGGCCACCGGATCCGGCAAGTCCACCCTGATGGCCACCATGATCCTCGCCGACGCCACCGCCGGCCGCGGCGTCGTCGTCATCGACCCCAAGGGCGACCTGGTCAACGATCTCCTCGCCCGCCTCCCGGAGTCGGCACTCGGCCGGACCGTCCTCATCGACCCCGACGACCACGCCCTGCCACCCCGACTCAACGTCCTGGACGGAGCGGACGCGGACATGGTCGTCGACAACCTGGTCGGCGTCTTCCGGCGGATCTTCGCAGCGTTCTGGGGTCCGCGCACCGACGACGTGATGCGCGCCGCCTGCCTCACCCTCATGACCTCCACCACCACCCGCAGCACGGTCACGCTCGCCGACATCCCCCGCTTGCTGACCGAGCCTTCCTACCGACGGCGCACCACCGCCGGTGTCAACGATCGGGTGCTGCGCGGATTCTGGGCCTGGTACGAGCAGCTCTCCGAGCCCTCGCGCGCCGCCGTCACCGGGCCGCTGATGAACAAGCTCCGCGCGTTCCTGCTGCGTCCATTCGTCCAGCACACCATCGCCGCCGGCGCCTCCACCTTCGACCTCGACACCGTCCTCGACGGCGGCATCGCCCTCGTGCGGCTACCGAAGGGCGTTCTCGGCGAGGAGACCGCACGACTCCTGGGCTCCTTCGCGGTGGCCAAGACCTGGCAGGCCGCCACCCGTCGCGCAGGAACCCGTGAACAGGACCGCCGCGACGCAGCCCTCTACCTCGACGAGTGCCACAACTTCCTCACCCTCCCCTACCCCCTGGAGGACATGCTCGCCGAAGCCCGCGGCTACCGCCTGGGCCTCGTTCTCGCCCACCAGCACCTCGCCCAACTCCCGCACGACCTGCGCGAAGGCATCTCCGCCAACGCCCGCTCCAAGATCGCCTTCAACTCCTCCCCCGAAGACGCCCGCGACCTGGAACGGCACATGGCACCGAACCTGAGCGCCCACGACCTCTCCCACCTCGGCGCCTACCAGGCCGCCGCCCGCATCGTCACCGGCGGCGCGAACTCCCCCGCCTGCACCCTGCGCACCACCCCGCTGCCGGCACCCGTCCCCGGCCGCGCCACCGCCATCCGCCGCTCCTCCCGTACCACCTACGGCCCAGCGCCCCGAACCGGAAGGTGAGCCCCTGATGCGTGCCGTACCCCCACCCCGCCGCCGCACCCCGTCCCCCACCGGACGGAGCCGACCCCCGCTGGCCTCGCTCGCAGGGCGCATGACGGACCGTGACCTCTGGCTCCTCGAGATGCTCCACGAACACACCACGCTCACCTCCACCCACCTCACCGACCTGCTCGCCGTCTCCCGACGCTCCGTCAACCGTCGCCTGGCCACCCTCACCAGCCTCGGCGTCCTGCACTCCTTCCGCCCCCATCACCGTCCCGGCTCCGCCCCCGAGCACTACGTCCTCGGCCCAGCCGGCGCCGCCCTCCTCGCCGCCCGCTACGCCACCACGCCTGCCGCACTCGGCTGGCACCCCGACCAAGCCCCGCGCACGATGTTCTCCCCCTTCCTCGCCCACGACCTCGGCGTGCGAACCTTCTTCACCCAACTCGCCCGCCCCGCCCGGCCCGGTGAGCGACTGACCACGTGGTGGTCCGAGAAACGCTGCGGCCAGCTCTGGGCCGACCTCACCACCCCTGACGGGTACGGTCACTGCGCCGGCCCTGGTAGCGGGGTGTCCTTCTTCCTCGAGTACGACACTGGCACCGAGTCCCTCCCCCGGCTGACCGCCAAGCTCGACGGCTACGCCGAGCTCGCAACCGCCACCCGGACCCGCCCGCTCCTACTGTTCACCCTCCACAGCTCCGTCCGCGAGGCCAACCTCCACGACCGCCTCACCGGCCACCCCGCGCTCGACCAGCTCGCCGTCGCCACCACCGGCCGCGACCAGCACCACCCCACCGACCGGGCGTGGCTCCCGGTCGCCTCAGCGGGCACCCGCACCCGCCTCATCGACCTTCCGACTGCCTGGCCCGCCGATCGACGCCCCGGCGCCACTTCCTGCGATAACACCGCTGGCGCCCGACCGGTGGGGAGGCGCCAGATCCCCGCGCCGCCCCCGCTCCCGCCGGGCGAGCCCGCAGCAGCCGTCCGCTTGCCGAGCAGGGCCTGACCGGGGCGAGGTGACGTGGAGTCCACCGCTGCACGGGTCGCCACCGGGGCCGGGGCCGGCTGCCTCGCCTTCCTGGCCCTGGTCATGGCCGCCGCCACCGCCGTGGTCTCCACCCTCACCGGCGGCGGACTCCTTAGCTCGCCACCCGGAGGCGACACGAACAACGCCGCCGGCGCCTCCGACATCCCGCCCGCGATGCTGCCCCTCTACCAACAGGCGGCCCCCACCTGTCCCGGGCTGCCATGGACGGTCCTCGCCGCCATCGGGAAGATCGAGACCGACCACGGCCGCGCCCCCACCATGGTCTCCAGCGCCGGAGCCGTCGGACCGATGCAGTTCCTCCCCGCGACTTTCGATCAGTACGCCCTCCCCGTCCCACCCGGCGGCGTCACGCCGCCCACCCCCTGGGACCCCACCGACGCCGTCTACGCCGCCGCTCGCCTCCTGTGCGCCAACGGCGCGCGCGACGGACGCGATCTGCACGCCGCGATCTACGCCTACAACCACGCCGACTGGTACGTCACCCAAGTCCTCGCCCAGGCCCGCCGGTACGCCCAGGACGCCGACTCGCAGCAGATCCCCGTACCCGCCCCGAACCAGGCCGCCGACGACGCCATCGCCTTCGCCCACTCGAGGATCGGAGTCCCGTACGAATGGGGCGGCACCGGCCAGCCTGGCCACGGCTACGACTGCTCCGGCCTGACCCAAGCCGCCTACGCCGCAGCCGGGATCCCCCTCCCCCGCGTCGCCCAGGACCAGCACGACGCCACCCCGAAAGTCGCCGACACCGACCCCCTCCTCCCCGGCGACCTGCTCTTCTACGGCACCACCCCCACCACCATCACCCACGTCGGCCTCTACACCGGCGCCGGCCACATGATCGACGCTGCCCACACCGGAACCCTCGTCCGCGCCGAACCCGCCCGACACCCCGGCGACCACTACCTCGGCGCCACCCGGCCTACCGGTGCGCTGCCGACCGCACCCCTCGCGCACCGGGCCGCGCACCCCGTCCAGTCCCAACCACCAGTCAGGAGCGGCAGACCGTGACGGAGACGCTCGCTGTGACCCCTCCGAGCCCCGCGGAACTTCACCGGACGGGACAGGTGATCACCCTGGGCACCTGGACCCTGGTCGGAGCGGTGACCACCTTCTCCGCCATGACCGGCGCGCAGTTCATCGGTGCGCACTCCCCCTGGCACTGGTCCGGCTGGGTCCTCGCCGCCGGTATCGACACGGCCTTCGTCATGGCACTCCAGACCGACGCGACATTGTCCCGCTACGGCGGGAACAGCGGCCCGTGGCCGACAGCATTCCGCTGGACCACCGGAGCCTTCTCCGTCCTCGTCAACATCGGCGACTCGGCTCTCCAACACGACCTCGTCGGCACCGCAGTCCACCTCATCGCCCCCGCCCTCCTCCTGGTCCTCGGCGAAGCAGGCCCCGCCTGGCGCCGGCAACTCGCTGATCTCAAGGCTGCGGCACCCGAGAGACCGAACACGGCTACCGACCACCTCCACACCGAACCGCCAGCCGACGCCGAGGAGGCCCGTACCCGCATCATCACCGGTCTCCGCAACGGGCTCAGCCAGCGCGAGACCGCACGCTGGGCACACCGCAGTCCCAGCTACGTCCGGAAGGTCTGGGCAACGCCGGAGGGCGAGAGCAAAGTCCCCTCGAAGCCTCCGCAGCAGCAGGCGCGAGAGATCATCTAATTGTCAGAGCGTGGTGGTGAACCGGTCTGTAGCTCGATGACCAGCAGCTTTCGGATGGTGGCGGTGTCGGGGTCCCGGTTCACCACCACGCTCTCACTTCCAAAGCAAGCAGATTGGGTGGTGTTCGGTGGGTCGGATCGGTGACGCCTGTGGTGATCTGACAAACAGCCAGTGGGCGCGACCAGAGCCGTTGTTGCCACAGGAGAAGAAGCCTGGGCGGCCGCCGACTCGGACGCGGCGGAAGTTGATCTGATGCTCGCAGCTCGGGCGAGGAGAGTTCCGCAACTACACGGGTCAGCGCACACCTTCCCCTCCCTCCTGACTCGGCAGGGACATCTCGAAGTAGACGACCTTGCCGACCGCCTTGCGGGCGGTGCCCCAGCGCTCGGCCAGCTTGGACACCAGGTTGAGGCCCCGCCCGTTCTCGTCCATCAACTCGGCCGGCTCCAGCGAGGGCAGGTTGTGGCTGTCGTCGCTGACCTCGACCAGTAGCTTGTCCACCCGGATCAGCTGCAGCTGAACCTCGGCCCGGGCCACCCGCACCGCGTTGGTGACCAGCTCGGAGACCAGCAGCTCGACCGTCTCGGTGAGCGCGGTCAGCCGCCAGGCGGCCAGCTGGTCGCGGACCAGCTGGCGGGCCCGGCGGACCTCGGCCTTGTCCACCGCCAGCGTCCAGGTGGCCACCTCGGTCTCGGCCACGCCGTCGAAG
>NZ_BAAALF010000092.1:0-32350 GCF_039528135.1 Kitasatospora nipponensis
CCAGCCGGACGGCCACCGGCGCCGGCAGCAGGGCCAGTCCGGCCGCCGGGCCCACCCCCTGCAGCGAGCCGCCCGAGCCCGCACCGGGCCCCCGCGCGCCGGCGAGCTCGCCGCCCACCCGCTCGGCCGTCCCGCGGCAGGTCGGGCACTCCACCACGTGGCGCACCAGCTCCCGGCGCAGCGCCGGCCCCAGCACCCAGGCCCGCCACTGCTCCGCGCCCGTGCCGCCGAGGCGGGCCAGCTCGGGGCAGCTGCCCACGCCCAGCACCAGCAGCGCGAGCCGGGTCCGGGCGACCTCCTCGGCGCCGTCCGCGAGCAGCCGCTGCGCCGCCTCGCTGCCCAGCCCCAGCACCGCCGCGACCTCCAGCGGGGTGAGCCGGTGGCGGACCGCCAGCTCCAGCGCCTCGCGCTGCTCCGCGGTGGTCCCGGCCGCCTCCGGCCAGGCCAGCGAGGCCAGCTCGCGGCGCCGCCGGGCCGGCTCCGCGGACGCCGGACCCTCGCCGCCGCCGCTGTCGCCGCTGTCGCCGCTGTCGCCCGCACCCCCGCCGTCCCCGCCGCCGCCCGTCGCCAGCCGTCGCACGCAGGCGTACCGGGCCAGCGAGTACAGCCAGGCCCGCAGCAGCCCCGGGTCGGCGAGCCGCTCGCCGGTGGCCAGCGCCAGGTCACGGACCTCGCCGACCGCGGCGGCGGCCGCCTCGTGCTCGCAGAGCACCGAGAGGCAGTAGGTGTACAGGCCGTCGACCAGACGGCCGTAGGCGGGCAGCACGGTCGCCGCGACCTGCCCGGAGGCGGTCGCGCGCTCGGTCTTCTCCATTCGGGGGCTCACCCGACCGACGGTAGGGAGAGGGGCCGACCCGACAAACCACAATGAGCCCCTTGTCCTTCTTTCGGGTAACAACACCGCGCCGGAGCTGACGGCCGGGCCCGGCCGCGGGTCGTCCGGGCCGTCCGGGCCGGCACTGTCGGTCCCACCCGCTACGGTGGCCCCCATGGCAGCCCGCACCGCGAAGACCACCGCCAAGCCCCGTCCGGCCTACCGCTGCACGGAGTGCGGCAACCAGCTGCCCAAATGGGTCGGGCGCTGCCCGGAGTGCAACGCCTGGGGCACCGTCGAGGAGTACGGCGCCGTCCCGATCCGCACCACGGCGGCCGGCCCGGTGAGCGCGCCGGCCCGGCCGATCGGCCAGGTGGACGGTCAGGTGGCGACCGCCCGTTCGACCGGCGTGCCCGAGCTGGACCGGGTGCTCGGCGGCGGCCTGGTGCCCGGCGCGGTGGTGCTGCTGGCGGGCGAGCCGGGTGTCGGCAAGTCGACGCTGCTGCTGGACGTCGCCGCCAAGGCCGCCTCCTCCCAGCACCGCACCCTGTACGTGACCGGGGAGGAGTCGGCCGGCCAGGTCCGGCTGCGCGCCGACCGGATCAACGCGCTCTCCGACCACCTCTACCTGGCGGCCGAGTCCGACCTGGGCGCGGTGCTCGGCCACATCGAGCAGGTCAGTCCCGGGCTGCTGATCCTGGACTCGGTGCAGACCATCGCCTCCGCCGAGTTGGACGGTGCGCCCGGTGGCCCGGCCCAGGTCCGCGAGGTGGCCGGGGCCCTGATCCGCGCCTCCAAGGACCGCGGCATGGCGACCCTGCTGGTGGGCCACGTCACCAAGGACGGCCAGATCGCCGGCCCGCGCCTGCTGGAGCACCTGGTCGACGTGGTGCTCTCCTTCGAGGGCGACCGGCACGCGCGGCTGCGGATCATCCGCGGCATCAAGAACCGCTACGGCGCCACCGACGAGGTCGGCTGCTTCGAGCTGCACGACGAGGGCATCGCGGGCCTGGCGGACCCCTCCGGGCTCTTCCTGACCCGCCGTGACAAGCCGGTCCCCGGCACCTGCCTGACGGTCACCCTGGAGGGCAAGCGCCCGCTGGTCGCCGAGGTGCAGGCGCTGATGGTGGACTCGCAGATCCCCTCGCCGCGGCGGACCACCTCCGGCCTGGAGTCGCCGCGGATCGCGATGATCCTGGCCGTGGTGGAGCGGCACGGCGGGGTCAAGCTCGGCAAGCAGGACATCTACACCGCCACCGTCGGCGGGGTGAAGCTCTCCGAGCCCTCCGCCGACCTGGCCATCGCGCTGGCCGTGGCCAGCTCCTCCTCGGACGTCCCGCTGCCCAGCAACCTGGTGGCGATCGGCGAGGTCGGACTCGCGGGTGAGGTCCGCCGGGTGACGGGGGTGCAGCGCCGGCTCGCGGAGGCGCACCGGCTGGGCTTCACCCACGCGCTGGTCCCGCCGGATCCGGGCAAGGTGCCGCCGGGCATGAAGGTGGTCGAGGTGGCCGACATCGGCGAGGCGCTGCGCGCCATCCCCGGGCGGCGCCGGGCGGCCGCCAAGCCCCGCACGGAGCAGCGTTCGCAGCCGAACGGTGCCGACCGGGTGCCGGCTCCGGCGGCCTACCCGGAGGAGTTGATGGCCGGCTGGGAACCGGTCGATTCGGACGAACTGCACTGACCGAGGCCCCGTCACCGCGCCCGCACCGTAGACTTTGCCCTGTCCAGTACCTGATCGGGCAGTAGCGAACGAGGGACCGGGGCCCCGCGACAAGCGGTCCGGGCCGGCCGGAGGAGTCACGTGGCAGCGAGCGACCGGGCGGAGAGGTCCCCCCGTGAAGAGGCCCTGCTGCGTGCCTCCGTGCAGGCCATCGCGCCGGGGACGCCGCTGCGCGACGGTCTCGAGCGGGTCCTGCGGGCCAACACGGGCGGTCTGATCGTCCTGGGCTTCGACAAGACGGTGGAGTCGGTCTGTACCGGCGGTTTCGTGCTGGACGTCGAGTTCACCGCGACCCGGCTGCGCGAGCTGTGCAAGCTGGACGGCGCGGTGGTGCTGGACAAGGACATCACCAAGATCGTCCGGGCCGGCGTGCACCTGATGCCGGACGCCTCGATCCCCACCGACGAGACCGGCACCCGCCACCGCACCGCCGAGCGGGTGAACAAGCAGACCGGCTTCCCGGTGGTCGCCGTCTCGCACTCGATGCGGCTGATCGCGATGTACGTCAACGGCTCGCGCCGGGTGCTGGAGGACTCCACCACCGTGCTCTCCCGGGCCAACCAGGCGCTGGCCACCCTGGAGCGCTACAAGCTGCGGCTGGACGAGGTGGCCGGCACGCTCTCCGCGCTGGAGATCGAGGACCTGGTCACGGTCCGGGACGTCACCGCGGTGGCGCAGCGCCTGGAGATGGTGCGGCTGATCGCGGCCGAGATCGCCGGGTACGTCCTGGAGCTGGGCACCGACGGCCGGCTGCTCTCGCTCCAGCTGGACGAGCTGATCGCGGGGGTGGAGCCGGAGCGCGAGCTGGTCGCGCGGGACTACTTCCCCGAGCGGGCGGCCAAGCGCGGGCGCACCGTCACCGAGGTGCTGGCCGACCTGGAGGCGCTCACCCACGCCGAGCTGCTGGACCTGCAGACGGTGGCCAAGGCCTTCGGCTACTCCGGTTCGCCCGAGTCGCTGGACTCCGCCGTCTCGCCGCGCGGCTACCGCCTGCTGGCGAAGATCCCGCGACTGCCCAACACCGTGATGGAGCGGCTGGTGGAGCACTTCGGCGGCCTGCAGAAGCTGCTCGCGGCCAGCATCGACGACCTGCAGACGGTCGAGGGCGTCGGCGAGACGCGGGCCCGTTCGGTGCGCGAGGGGCTCTCCCGGCTGGCGGAGTCCTCGATCCTGGAACGCTACGTCTGACCCGGCCCGCCGGTCAGCCGTCCAGCCGGGTGGAGGTGCGGGCCGGCACCGGGCCGCCGCTGGGGCCGGTGAGTTCGGCCTGGACCAGGTAGTTGCCGGCCGGCACCGCGGTGGTGTCGGTCGGGGTGGCGCACTGCGGCTTGCTGCGGGTGCGCTCCCAGACGAAGGTCTCGGTCAGCGCGGTCGCCGGTGAGACCTGCACCCAGCGGCCGCGCTTGTCGGCCACGCAGTCGGCGGAGGACCAGATCCGCTCGCCACTGGCCGAGTTGACGGTGATGGCGGCGGCGGCCTGGCTCAGGTCGACCCGGCAGGGGGAGCCGGAGGCGTTGCGCACCTTGAGCTCGAAGGTGGGCCTGTCCTTGGGCTGGTAGGCGTTCTGCGTGCCGGCCAGTTCGAGGGTGAGCTGCGAGGCGGTGCAGACCGGAAGGGCCATCACCTCACCGGTGTTGATCGGCGGGGCGCCGGCGCCGCCGGTGGCGCCGCCCGTCCCGCCGGTGCCGCCCGAGCCGCCGGTGGTCGCGCCGGTGGCCGTACCACCCGTGCCGCTGCCGCCGGTTGTGGCGCCGCCCGCGGTCCCGGTGGTGCCACCGTTCGCGTCGCCGCCGGTGGTCGCGCCACTGGCGCCGGCCGTCCCACCGCCGGTCGTCCCGCTGCCGCCCGCAGCGCCGTTCGCCGCGCCGGAGGTCCCGGCCGTGGATCCGCCGCTCCCGGTGCCGCCGCTGCTGCCGCCGGGGTGGGTGCTGATCGCGGGGCCGGTCGGGGGCGCGCCGGGGGTGATGGAGCTGGCGGCGGACGGGGAGGGCACCGGCTGCGCCGTCTTCTGCTTGTCGCCCCCGCCCTGACCCACGGTCAGCCAGGCCACCACGGCCACCAGTACCGCGAGGGCGGCGAACACAACGACCCGCCGTCGCCAGTAGATCGAGGCGGGCAGGGGTCCGACGGGCTGACGCAGAGAAGGCACGATCAAACTCTACGAGAGCCGGAGCACCGCTTGTCGCACCAACACCGTTCTCACGACCCGATCTTTCACATCATCCGCCATTTAAGCCGTCCGAGCGAGTACCGGCGCGCGTCCGGTCCGCGTCTCCCGCGGACGGGGACTGTGCGAGGATCGGAGTGCTATGTCGACTACCGCCCGCACCCCCGCGCCGCTGCTGCACTCCATCGTCCTGGACTGGTACCGGGAGAACGCCCGCGACCTGCCCTGGCGCGGCCCGCAGGCCACGCCGTGGGCCGTCATGGTGAGCGAGTTCATGCTCCAGCAGACCCCGGTCAAGCGGGTGCTGCCCGTCTACGCGGCCTGGCTGGAGCGCTGGCCGACCCCGGCCTCGCTGGCCGAGGACGCGCCGGGTGAGGCGGTCCGGATGTGGGGCCGGCTCGGCTACCCGCGCCGGGCGCTGCGGCTGCACGCGGCCGCCACCGCCATCGCCCAGCAGCACGGCGGCGAGGTGCCCGACGACCACGCCGAGCTGCTGGCCCTGCCCGGCGTCGGCGAGTACACCGCCGCGGCCGTCGCCTCGTTCGCCTTCCGCCAGCGGCACGCCGTGCTGGACACCAACGTCCGCCGGGTCTTCGCGCGGGCGGTGACCGGCGTGGAGTACCCGGCCCCGGCGACGACCGCGGCCGAGCGCCGCACCGCCGTCGAGCTGCTGCCGCCGGACCGGGCCACCGCCGCCGAGTGGGCGGTGGGCGTGATGGAGCTGGGCGCCCTGGTCTGCACCGCCCGCGGCCCCGAGTGCGGCACGTGCCCGCTGCGCCGGCACTGCGCCTGGCAGCAGGCCGGCCGCCCGCCGCACCAGGGCCCGGCCCGCCGCGGCCAGAGCTACGAGGGCACCGACCGCCAGGTGCGCGGCAAGCTGCTCGCCGTGCTGCGCGAGTCGCACGGCGAGGTGGCGCAGTACCGGCTGGACGCGGTGTGGCCCGAGCCGATCCAGCGCGCCCGCGCGCTGGACGGCCTGGTCGCCGACGGCCTGGTCGAGCCGGTCGCCCAGGGCTTCTACCGCCTCCCGCAGTAGCGCGGCGGCGCGCTAAAGCCGTTGCGGGGACGGTCGGCCGGCTGCCACCGTCCGGCGGGTGACGATCTTCTTCTACGGCGCCGACGACGTCCCGTACGGCTGCTTCTCGAACTTCTCCGCGCACGGGCTGGAGCTCGACGGCCTCTGGTGGCCGACCTCGGAGCACTACTTCCAGGCGCAGAAGTTCGCCGGGAGCCGGCACGCCGAGGCGATCCGCCGGGCCGGCACCCCGCTGCGGGCCGCCGAGTTGGGGCGGGACCCCGGCAAGCCGCTGCGGCGGGACTGGGAGCGGGTCAAGGACGACGTGATGCGCCGGGCGGTGACGGCCAAGTTCCGCACCCACCCGGACATCCGGGCCGTCCTGCTGGCCACCGGGGACCAGGAGATCGTCGAGGACACCGGGAGCGACCACTACTGGGGGCGCGGGCGGACCGGGACCGGGCGCAACGTGCTCGGCCGGATCCTGGTGCGCACCCGCGGCCGGCTGCGGGCCGAACTCACCGACCCGGACGGCCCGTCCGGCCCCGGGTCCGGTGACCCCGCGGCGCGCCGGGAACACCGCCGGTCATGACGCGACCGCCCCGCCCCGGACGGATCCGGGGCGGGGCGGTCGGCGGACGGCGCGCGCGGGCGTCAGATCGCCGCGGACTCCAGCGAGCTCTCGGCCGGCTGGCCGGCCCCGCGCAGCGGAGCGCCGCGCAGGAAGAGCGAGGCGACGATGGCGATCACGGTGATCCCCGCGCCCCAGAGGAAGACCGAGTGGATGCCGTTGGACACCGCGTGGTGGAAGGCGTCCTGCACCGGGGCCTTCATGCCCTTCAGCTTGGTGGGGGTGATCTGGTTGCTGTCACCGCCGGCGGCGGCCGCCTGGGCGCCGAGGCGGGCGGTCAGCGTGGCGGTGATCTGGTGGGTGTAGATCGCGCCGAAGAGCGCCACGCCGAACGAGCCGCCGATGGTGCGGAAGAGCGTGGCGGTCGAGCTGGCGACGCCCATGTCCTTGAGCTCCACGCTGTTCTGGGCGACCAGCATGGTGATCTGCATCAGGAAGCCCATGCCGGCGCCGAGCGCGGCCATGTAGCAGGCGGAGGTGAAGCGGGTGGTGTCGGTGCCCAGGGTGGAGAGCAGCAGCGAGCCGCCGCCCATCAGGGTGGTGCCGATGATCGGGAAGATCCGGTACTTGCCGGTGCGGGTGACGGTCTGACCGACCACCAGCGAGACCACCAGCATGCCGAACATCATCGGCATCAGCAGCAGGCCGGAGTTGGTCGCCGAGGCGCCCTGGACGATCTGCTGGTACTGCGGCAGGAAGGCCACCGCGCCGAACATCGAGAAGCCGACGATGAAGCCGATGATCGAGACCATCGAGAAGTCGCGGTTGCGGAAGAGCTTGAGCGGCAGCATCGGCTCCTCGGCGCGCTGCTCCACGTAGCAGAAGCCGATCAGCGCGGCGGCGGCCAGCACGGCCAGCCCGATGATGTGCTTGGAGCCCCACGCGTACTGGGTGCCGCCCCAGGTGGTGATGAGCACCAGCGAGGTGATGCCGGTGGTCAGCAGCGCGGCGCCGGCGTAGTCGATCCGCGCGGTGGAGCGGACCTTGGGCAGGTGCAGGGTGATGGTCACCGCGGCGAGCGCGACCGCGCCCAGCGGCAGGTTGATGTAGAAGATCCAGTGCCAGCTGAAGTGGTCGGTGATGAAGCCGCCCAGCAGCGGGCCGCCGACCGTGGCCAGCGCCATGACCGCGGCGAACATGCCCTGGTACTTGCCGCGCTCGCGGGGGGAGACCAGCGCACCCATGATCGACATCACGCCGACCATCAGACCGCCGGCGCCCAGGCCCTGCAGCGCGCGGAAGGCGATCATCTCGTTCATGGTCTGCGCGAGGCCGGAGAGGGCCGAGCCGACCAGGAAGATCACGATCGAGGTGAGGAAGGTGCCCTTGCGGCCGTAGAGGTCGCCCAGCTTGCCCCAGATCGGCGTGGCGGCGGCGGTGGCCAGCGTGTAGGAGGTGACCACCCAGGAGAGGTGGTCGGCTCCGCCGAGGTCACCGACGATGGTCGGCATCGCGGTGCCGACGATCAGGTTGTCCAGCATCGCGAGCAGCATGGTGATGACCAGACCGACCATCACCAGCCTGATCTCGCGCTGCGAGCGGGCCGGCCGTTCGTCGACGGCCGCCTGCTCGCCGACCGCCTGCTCGACGACCGGTGGCGCGGTCTGCGCCGTCGCGTCGGCCTGCTGTTGTGCCATGGATTTTCTCCCGAAAGCGCGTGTGGTCCGCAGCTTGCGGCCCGCTGGTGCCGGCTGCTTACTTGCCGCCCGGCTAGTTCTCTGTCCGTTGGCACGGTAAGGTCTGCATAAGCCGGGCGTCAAGCCGGATTCGGTGGGACTCCAGTCAGCAGCGAGAATGGGCTGCAACGGTGGCGCGGAGCCGACCGCCTCCGACGGCGACCGGACTCGATCGGCACGACAGCAGAGCGACACCCTCGCAGCGACCTAGGCAGGCCACGAAGCCATGAGTACGACGCAGAGCCCCCGCAGCGGCACCCGGGTGCGCATCATCGAGGTGGCCCTGGAGCTCTTCTCCGAGCAGGGGTACGAGAAGACGTCGCTGCGCGAGATCGCCGACCGGCTGGGCGTCACCAAGGCCGCGCTGTACTACCACTTCAAGACCAAGGACGACATCGTCCACGGCATCGTCGAGACCGCGGGCGCGCCGATCGACGAGACCATCGCCTGGGGCGAGAAGCAGCAGTGGTCGCCGCAGGTGCGCGACGAGCTGCTGACCCGCTTCGCGGCGGGGATGGCCGAGCGGGCCCCGCTGCTGCGGTTCTTCCACGACAACCAGCCCGCGCTGCGCGACTCGCCGGCCGGCCTGGAGTTCAAGGCCCGGATGATCCAGATGGTCCGGCTGCTGCACGGGCCCGGTGCCTCCTTCGAGGACCGGCTGCGCGCCACCATGGCGCTCTTCTCGGTCAACTCCGCGTTCTTCCTGCTCAAGCACGACCAGGAGGGCGACGGGACCCGGCTCCCGCCGCTGGACGCGCAGGACTGCGGGCGGGCCACCACGGTGGACGAGGCGGTGGCCGCCGCGCTCACCGTGGCGCTGGAGATCGCCGGCCGGATCGAGCCCCGGGTGGGCCAGGCGCACGGGGTCTGAACCCCGGCGCCCGCCGGTGCCGGCGCGCCGGGCGGGCGCGCCGGGCCGGCCCTCCACGGGCCTCAGAAGTTGGTCACCCCGTGGCTCGACAGGTATCGGATCGGGTCGGTGACCGCGCCGTAGCTGTTGTGGTTGCGGATCTCGAAGTGCAGGTGCGGGCCGGTCGAGTTGCCGGTGGTGCCGGAGGCGCCGATCCGCTGACCGCCCGTCACGTGCTCGCCGGCGTCCACCTCCAGCCGCGACAGGTGGGCGTACTGGGCGAACTTGCCGTCGGCCAGCCGCAGCACCACCTCCTTGCCGTACGCGCCGTCCCAGGCCGCGGAGACCACGGTGGCGTCGCCCACCGCGTAGAGCGGGGTGCCGGAGTCCACCGCGAAGTCCACCCCGGTGTGGTAGCCGGCCGCGTACTCCGGGTTCGGGTCGCCGTAGGGGTTGGTGATCGGCGCGCCGGGCGCGGGGGCGGACCAGCCGGGGGCCGGTGCCGGTGCTGGGGCGGGCGCGGGGGCCGGGGCGGGAGCCGGCTGCGGCGCCTCGGTGGCGGCCGGGGCGGCGGGCTCGGGCTGCTGGGCGGGCTGGGGCGCGGGGTCGGCGGGGTGGGCGAGGTTGGCGGCCAGGGCCACCGCCTGCTGCGAGGCGTGCGCGTTGCCGGGGACCCGGTAGGGCGTGGGGTCGGCCACCTGCACCAGGTTGTCCACCGGGGCCGTGCCGTGCGCGGCGGTGAAGGCGGAGGTGCCCGGGGTGGTCGGGTGCACGGTCCCGGCCGCCGTGCTGCCCGGCGCCGCGGCCAGCATCACGCCGAGCAGCAGGCCGCCGGCCGCGACCGAGGAGATCGCCTTGTGCCGGTGGCGGCCCTGGAAGACGGCGTAGAGGTCCGGCAGGCCGCCGGCCCTGGCGCGGCCCGCTCCCGCCGCCAGCAGGTGTCCCAGCCCGCCCGGCAGCGCCCCGGTGGGACGGCCGTGGCCCTCGCGCAGCCGGGCGCCTCCGGCCGACGCGGCCGTGGCGAGGCGCTCGGCGCCGATCGTGCCCGCGTCGATCAGCCACTCCGCGCCCATCGTGCTCGCGTCGGCCACCCGGGTCGCGCCGGCGGTACCGAGCGCGACCGCCCGGCCGGCGCCGGTGCGGGCGGTGGCCGCCACCCGGGCGCGGGCCGCCGCGCGCGGCGGCGATCCGTACCGCGGCCGTCCGGCGTCCGGCGGTGCGCCCGGTGCTCCCGGTGCCAGCGGTGGTCCCGGTCGTTCCCGTGGTCCCGGTGGCCGAGGCGGTGGCCTGCGCGGTGAGCGTGGCGGTGGCGGTGGGGGTGCCGGGGGTGCCGGATGGGTGGGACGCCATGGGGGAATCGACCTCGCAACGGTTCGGGGCAGCATGAGCAGGCCCCGGGGAGCAGCCGTCGGGCGCTCGGTGGGGGGACCATCCAGGTGTAACCGTCAGTGAGGTGGTACCGAAATCCGATGAGCTACTACGGCGTGTAGTGCGCGGCGTCCGTGAATTTCAGGCGATCGGCGTATTGATCTTCTTATCCGACGGTAGTTCGACGCGACGGAGTCCCGACCGCCCCACCCGGCCCGCTACTACCGCGCCTCGTACCAGCCCCTCGCGCTGTGACCATCACCACCCGTCACCGGGGTTTCAGACCGGTCGCCACCGGGTGCGCCGCGGGCATTCCCGGGAGCGCCGACGGGGTGGACCATCGGTGGATGACCGCAGACTCGAACACACCGTCCGAACCGGTCGCCACTCCCGAGGAGCTCCGGTTCGCGCTCTGGCGGGCCGCCCGGCGGATCCTCTCCGGTCCGCGCCCGGTCACCCTGCACGAGCGGCTCGCCGAGCTCGGGGCCGACGCCCGCACCGCGGTGGGGCCCACCGAGCGGCCCGACTTCTACGGCGACGGCGTGGTCGCGGCGCTGGAGCGCCGGATCGCCGACCTGCTGGGCAAGCCCGACGCGCTCTTCTTCCCGACCGGCACGATGGCCCAGCAGGTCGCGCTGCGCTGCTGGGCCCGGCGCCGCGGCGACCGGGTGGTGGCCACCCACCCGCTGGCCCACCTGGAGACCCACGAACGCCGCGCCTACCGCCGCCCCGGCGGCCTGGAGTCGGTCTGGCCCACCACCGCCGCCCGGCTGCCCACCGCCGAGGAACTGCGCGCCTTCGACGAGCCGTACGGCGTCCTGATGCTGGAGCTGCCGCTGCGCTCGGCGGGCTTCGTGCTGCCCGCCTGGTCGGAGCTGACCGCCGCGGTGGCCGCGGCCCGCGAGAACGGCGCGGCGGTGCACCTGGACGGTGCCCGGATCTGGGAGGCCGCGGTGCACTACGGGCGCCCGCCGGCCGCGCTGGCCGCGCTCGCCGACTCCGTCTACGTCTCCTTCTACAAGGCGCTGGGCGGCATCAGCGGGGCCGCGCTGGCCGGGCCCGCCGACCTGGTGCGCGAGGCGCGCGGCTGGCGGCACCGCTACGGCGGGCTGCTCTACCAGCAGTGGCCCGCGGCGCTGGCGGCCACCGGCGGCCTGGAGCGCGAGCTGCCGCGGCTGCACCGGTACCTGGCGCACGCCCAGCAGATCGCCGAGGGCCTGCGCCGCGCGCTCGAGGTGGTACCGGGCGGGCGGATCCACCCCGACCCGCCGCACACCCACCAGTTCCAGCTCTGGCTGCCGTACTCCCCGCACCTGCTCACCGAGGCCACCGCGCGGTACGCCGAGCAGAGCGGTGACGCGCTCTTCGGCACCTGGTGGGAGAGCGCGCTGCCGGGTCTGGCGATGACGGAGGTGACCGTCGCCACGCCGGCGCTCTCCTGGAGCGCGGCGGAGGTGACGCAGTCGGTCGGCGCCTTCCTGGCCGCACTGCCGCGGCCGGCCGCCGGTGCCGCCGCCGGATAGCCGCGGGCGGTATCGGCGCCTCATAGGGCCCGGATAGCGCCTGCGCGCACGCTGGTTCGGTGAGCCGTACCGCACCGGTCCCGAAGGAGGCACCAGCAGCATGACCATCCTCGAGGAGCCCCCGGTCGAGGCCCGACCGGCCCCGGCGCCGGGTGCCCAGAGTCCGCCCGCGGCCGATCTGCGCGCCAGAACGGCCGAGTTGCACCGCGTCCGGGCCGAGCTCGCGGCCGACCCGGACGCCCGGGCCACCGCCGCGCAGCACGCCCGCGGCAAGCTGACCGCCCGCGAGCGGATCGCCCTGCTCTTCGACGAGGGCTCGTTCACCGAGGTCGAGCCGCTGCGCCGGCACCGGGCGAGCGGCTTCGGCCTGGAGGACCGGCGCCCGCACACCGACGGTGTGGTGGTCGGCTGGGGGACCGTCTTCGGGCGCCGGGTCTTCGCCTACGCGCACGACTTCCGGATCTTCGGCGGCGCGCTCGGCGAGGCCCACGCGCAGAAGATCCACAAGATCATGGACCTGGCCGAGCAGGCCGGTGCGCCGCTGGTCGGCCTCAGCGACGGTGCGGGCGCCCGGATCCAGGAGGGCGTCACCGCGCTGGCCGGCTACGGCGGGATCTTCCAGCGCAACGTGCGCTGCTCCGGGGTGATCCCGCAGATCAGCGTGATCCTGGGCCCGTGCGCGGGCGGCGCGGCCTACTCGCCGGCGCTCACCGACTACGTCTTCATGGTCCGCGGCATCGCGCAGATGTTCATCACCGGACCGGACGTGGTGGCGGCGGTGACCGGCGAGCGGGTCAGCATGGACGAGCTGGGCGGCGCCGACGTGCACGCCCAGCGCTCCGGGGTGGCCGCCTTCGCCTACGACGACGAGGAGGGCTGCCTGGCGGACGTGCGCTACCTGCTCTCGCTGCTGCCGCAGAACAACCGCGAGCTGCCCCCGTACGAGCCGAGCGCGGACCCGGTGACCCGGCGCTGCGAGGCGCTGCTGGACCTGGTGCCGGCCGACCCCGCGCAGGCCTACGACATGCGCGCGGTGCTGGCCGAACTCGTCGACGACGGCGAGCTGTTCGAGGTGCACCCGGGCTGGGCGGCGAACGTGGTCTGCGCGCTGGCCCGGATCGGCGGCCACGTGGTGGGCCTGGTGGCCAACCAGCCGGCGGCGCTGGCCGGCGTGCTGGACATCAGCGCCAGCCAGAAGGCGGCCCGCTTCGTGCAGCACTGCGACGCCTTCAACATCCCGCTGGTCACCGTGCTGGACGTGCCGGGCTTCCTGCCGGGCGTGGCGCAGGAGCACGAGGGGATCATCCGGCACGGCGCCAAGCTGCTCTACGCCTACTGCAACGCCACCGTGCCGCGGATCCAGCTGATCCTGCGCAAGGCCTACGGCGGGGCGTACATCGTGATGGACTCGCGCTCGATCGGCGCCGACCTCTCCTTCGCCTGGCCGGGCAACGAGATCGCCGTGATGGGCGCGGAGGGCGCCGCCAACGTGATCTTCCGCCGTGAGATCGCCGCCGCCGACGACCCCGAGGCGCTGCGGGCACAGCGGATCAAGGAGTACCGCACCGAGCTGATGCACCCCTACTACGCGGCCGAGCGCGGGCTGGTGGACGACGTGATCGACCCGGCCGAGACCCGCACCGTGCTGGCCGGGGCGCTGGACATGCTGCGCAGCAAGCACCGCACGCTGCCGCGCCGCAAGCACGGCGTGACCCCGCTGTGAGCCGCGAGCGCGCGGCGGGCGCGGGACGGGCTCCGGGGGAGGAGCCGCGGCTGCGGGTGCTGCGCGGCCGCCCCGACCCGGTGGAACTGGCCGCCCTGGTCCTGGTGCTGCGCCGGGCGGCGGCCGCCGCGGGTGGCCCTGCCGGCGGCAGCCGACCGGTGGCCCCGGTGCAGTCGCCGTGGGACCGGGAGGGCGTGCCCGGCGGTCACCGGCCGGCCGGCTCCTGGTACCGCGAGGGCTGCGGTTGGTAGCCGGCGGGCCCGACGTGCCGAGACGCCAGAGAAGTTCATCGACAGCTCAAGGAGAGCAAGCAGCATGACCGTGACCGACTACCTCATCTCCGCCGTCCTCGTCCTGCTGGTGGTCCCGCAGTTGCGCGGCACCACCCTCAACCTGGCCAACCTGGTGCTGCCGCTGGTCCTGGTCGCCGGCGCGGCCGCGTACTACCTCAAGGGGATCCCGACCGAGGGCCACGACGTGCAGCTCGACCTGCTGACCGCGCTGGCCGGCGCCCTGATCGGGGTCGGCTGCGCGCTCACCACCCGGCTCAAGCGCGGCAGTTCGGGCGTGGTGGCGAAGGCCGGGCTGCTCGCCGCGGCCCTCTGGATCACCGGCATGCTCGCGCGCACCGGTTTCGTGTACGCGGTGCACCACGGCTACGCGGTGCAGATCGCCCGGTTCAGCCGCGAGCAGCTGATCACCGGCGCCCCGGCCTGGACGGCGGCGCTGGTGCTGATGGCGCTGGCCCAGGTGCTGGCCCGCCTGCTGGTGCTGCGGGTGCGGGCGGTGCGGGTCGGCTGACCCGCACCGCGCCCGCCCGTGGGTGGGGCGGTCCGGCTGACCGCGGTGCGGGCCACCGCCGGGAGCCGGACCGCCCCACCCTTCGCCGTCCGCACGGCCAGTGGGCGGTGGGCGGTGGGCCGTGGCGGCCTCAGGCCGCCTCGACGAGCCGGTCCTCGCGGGTCACCGCCCCGTCCCGGGCCGCCTCGACGGCCCCGGCGAGCCGGGCCACCGTGTTGAGCTCGTCGAACAGGTCGGCGGGGGAGATCTGCACGCCGAAGGCCTGCTCGATCGCGTTCAGCAGGGCGACGGCGGAGAGCGACTCGCCGCCGACCTCGAAGAAGTCCTCCTCGACGTCGCCGATGGCCGGCAGCTCCAGGGCGTACGCCCACAGGCCGGCCAGCGCCGCCTCCAGCGGGGTCCGCGGCCCGCAGGCCGGGCCGGTGGAGCCGTTCGGGCCGGGCGAGCCGGGCGCGGCCACCGGGCCGGCGGGCACGGCCACCACCGGCGACGTCCCGGCGCCCGGCTCGGCGGTGGCGCTCTGCTCGGCCGCGGCGCTCTGCTCGGCCGCGGCGACCTCCTGGGCGAACGCGCGGGCGAAGTCGGCGCGCACCAGCTTGCCGACCGCGTTCACCGCGAGCTCCTCGCGCAGCACGATCCGCGAGGGCACCTTGAACGGCGCCAGGCAGCCGGCCAGATGGGTCCGCAGCTGGGCCTCGGTGACCACACCGCCCTCGGCCGGCACCACCGCGGCCACCACCCGCTCGGTGAAGACCTCGTCGGCCACGCCGAAGGCCACCGCCTGGCGCACCGCCGGGTGCCGCAGCAGGGCCTCCTCGACCTCGTAGGGGGAGACCTTCTCGCCGCCGCGGTTGATCATCTCCTTGACCCGGCCGGTGACCTGCACCGACCCGTCGGCGCAGAGCCGCCCGAGGTCCCCGGTGCGCAGCCAGCCCTCGACGAAGGCCCCGGCGCCGTCCGCCGCGTCGACGTAGCGCTCGATGACGTTGTCGCCGCTGACCACCAACTCGCCCTGCGCACCGGCCCGCGTGCTGATCTGGCCGTCCGCCTCCAGCACGCCGACCCGCGAGCCGGTGGGCACCATCCCCATCGCCCGCGGTCCGCGCTCGGGCAGCAGGGTGGAGGCGATGTTGTGCGCCTCCGACATCCCGTACGTCTCCAGGATCGGCACCCCGTAGGCGCCTTCGAGCTCCTCGCGGAGCGCGCCGGGCAGCGTGGCGGCGCCCGAGCGGGCGAACCGCAGGCCGGCCAGGCCCCGCACGTCGTCCACGGGGTAGAGCTCGCGCAGCCGGTCGAGCAGCAGCCGGTGGATGGTGGGGCTGGCGGAGAACCAGGTCGCCCCGGTCTCCTCGATCGCCCGCAGCGCGTGCTTGGCGTCGAAGGCGGGCAGCAGCACCACCGAGGAGCCGGCCACCAGCGAGGCGACCACCGAGCCGACCAGGCCCTGGATGTGGAACATCGGCATCACGTTGAGGCAGCGGTCGGCCGGGCCGAGGGCGAAGGCGTCCACCGAGGCGGTGGCGCCGGCCAGGATCTGCCGGTGCGCCAGCGGCACCAGCTTGCCGGCCGAGGTGGTGCCCGAGGTGCGCAGCAGCAGTGACTCGTCGGCCACCAGCGCGGCCGCGGCGGGTCCGGTGGCCGGCTCGCCGCTGATCAGCCGCAGCTCGGTGGGCCGCCCGAAGCCGGTCGGCACCGCCTCCAGCACGGCGACCTGGCGGCGCGCGGCGCCCTCGTGCCGGGCGGCGGCCCGCAGCAGCTTGGCCGAGCCGGCCCCGCAGGTCAGCACCGCGCTGGGCGCCAGCACGGCCAGTGCCCGCTCGAACTCCTCCTCGGCCAGCAGCGGGTTGACCGGGCAGCAGACCGCGTGCGCCATCACGGCGAGCTGCAGCACGACGCCGTCCAGGTCGCCCGGTGCGCAGACCACCACCCGGTCCGCGCGGCGCACGCCGAGCGAGCGCAACCGCTGCACGGTGCCGCGCACCAGCGCGTCCAGCTCCCGGTAGTCCAGCTCCCGGCCCTCGGCGGTGACCAGGGCGGGTGCGTGCGGGGCCTGGGCGGCGCGCCCGGCGAGCAGGTCGAGGATGGTCGTCACAACGCCTCCTGGGGCGCGAAGGGGAAGAGGTCGGGCAACGCACCGGTGCGGGCGGCCACCCAGCTGTCGCAGAAGACCGTGTCGGCGTACCGGTCGCCGCCGTCCGGCAGCAGCAGCACGCAGCGTGCGCCGTCGGGCAGGTGACCGCCCAGGGCGGCCAGCGCCGCGACCACGGCGCCCGAGGAGCGGCCGGCCAGCAGGCCCTCGTGGCTCAGCAGCCGGCGGCAGCCGGCCAGCGCGTCGGCCTCCCGGACCGTCAGCAGCAGGTCGGCGGGGCCCAGCCCGAGGGCGGCCCGCTCGGCCTGCTCGGCCCGCTCGGCGCACGGCGTCGGGTCGGCCTCGTTCTCGGGCAGCGGGTCGCGCACCGCGACCAGCCGGGTGGCCAGCCGCTCGGCGCGGATCCGGGCGACGGCGTGGCGCAGCACGGCGGCACTGCTGGTGGGGCAGAAGAGGTAGTCGGCGTCGGTCGACAGCTCGCCGCGGATCTCGCCCAGCAGGTCGGTCTGCGGGCGGCGCACCCCGCCGGGGGTCGGCCGGTAGGCGCCGGGGCGGGTGGCCGCCAGGGCGTCGGCCAGCGCCTCCAACTGCTCGGCGGGCACCGGGCCGGGGCCGCTGCGGGGCACCGTGCGCACCTGGGCGCCGAAGGCGTGCAGCATCGCCAGGTGCCAGACCGTGACGCTGTCGGCGGCGACCAGCAGGTGCAGGTCGAGGTCGTAGTAGCGGCCGACCTGGGCCAGCGCGATGGCCAGGTTGCCGGAGTCGGCGGCGAGCACCACCGGGCGTCCGGGGGCGATCTCGCCGGAGCGGATCGGCGCGGTCAGCAGGTCCAGCGCGGTGCGGTCCTCGACGCTGCCGGTCGGGTTGAAGCGCTCCAGCTTGGCGTGCAGTTCGAGGTCGCTCCCGGGGGCCAGGTTGCCCAGCCGCACCAGCGGGGTGTGGCCGACGGTGGCGAGGATGCCGTACCGGACGCCGTGCCGGAGCGCGGGGCCGGGCTCCGGCCGGGGCTGATGGTTCATGGGGTCCTCCACGGGAGAAGGCGGGTGGGCGGTGGGGTCAGCGTGCGGGGCCGGCGCCGCTCAGCGCGGCCTCGATCCGGTCCAGCAGGGCGTGCGCCCGGGCGGCCGTGCCGGGGCCGCTGCGGCAGCTCATCGCGATCTCCACCCGGTCGGGCAGCTGGTAGAGGGTCAGGAAGGCCGGGGCGTAGGGGACGTACATCGGCAGCGAGTAGACGGTCCGCGCGGTGAAGCCGGCGCCGGACAGGCCCGGCAGGTCGGGGCGGCCGAGCTCGGAGAGGATCGCGCAGGCCTGGTAGCGGGCCCGGTGGTCGTCGGCGGCCCGGGCGGCGGCCAGCGCGGGGGCCAGGCCCGCGAACGAGGAGAGCCTGACGTTGCCCTCGCGCGGACCGTCGGAGTTGAGCTCCTGACCGTCCATCATGGCCTTCACCAGGGTGCCCTGGACGCGCCGCCAGGAGGTGCCGAGCGGCACGTCCAGCAGGATCGGCAGGGTGAGGTTGGCGGTGGAGAGCACCGTCGGGTCGTGCCGGCGCAGGTTGACCGGGACCATGAACCGGCCGTCCTCGCCGGCGCACTCGGTGAGTGCCACGGCGGTGCGGGCGATCAGCGCGGGGTGGACGCCGGCGACCGTGCGCCGGGCCCAGAGCCAGCCGGGGTCGGCCGCGGCGCCGTCGGCGGGGGCCGGGCACTGCGCGGCGGCGGCGGCCGCGGTCGGCCCCGGTCCGTCCAGCGGGGAGGGCCAGCGGGCCTCGGTGGCCGGGCGCTCGGCGCTGGTGGCGAAGCGGGCGACGAAGCCCTCCTCGGTCTCGGTGCCGGCCGCGCCCACCGCCGGCTCACCGCGCAGCGCCCGGAAGACCTCGGTGATCCAGGCCATCACGCCCTTGCCGTCCATCACCGCGTGGAAGACCCGGAAGACCAGCAGCGTCGGCTCGCCGGTGACCAGCAGCACCTCGCAGTTGGGGCCCTTGGCCGGATCGAAGGGGCGGCGCAGCAGCTCGCTGCCGTACGTCTCGCGGTCGAAGTCCGCGCCGTCCACCACGACGACCGGCGGACTCTGCCCGCCGTCCACCCAGTTCGGGCCGCGCCGCACCACCCGGGCGCCGGGGCAGGCGGCGGAGGCGGTGGCCACCGCCCGGGCCAGCTCGTCGGGGTCCAGGGCGCCGGCGCCCTCCACGAAGACCTGGATCGCCATCGGCGGGGCCATCAGGTGGGCCATCAGGTAGCTGCGCTCGGTCAGCGAGATCCGCCGGCTGTAGCGGCCGGCGGCGGCAGGCCGGCGGGCCGGGGCGGCCGGGGCGACGGAGGAGGCGGCGGTGGTGGAGGGCCCGGGAGCGGCGGGTGCCGCAGCGGTGGGGTCGGCGGTGGCGGTGGGCGGGGTCACTGCGGGGTCCCTTCGGTACGGACGGGGTCGACGGCGCGGTCGGCAGCGGGGTCGACGGACGGGTCGGCGGCGGGTGCGGACAGGCGGAGCAGGGACAGCGGCCGTTCGGCGGCGATCGCCAGGTGCGGGCCGCCGGGGGTGAGCCGGCCGCTGCGCAGCCACCAGCCGTCGGCGGTGGGACGCCAGCCGGGGCGCCAGGGGGGCAGCGCGAGCCGGGTGGGGCGGTGGTGCGCGATGCCCCGGGCCTTGAGCAGCGCCTCGGTCTCGGCCCACTCGGCGAAGCCCACCTGCTCGGCCGGCCGCTCCAGCACCCGGGCCAGCCAGCCCAGGGCGGCCGGCCGGGGCCGCTCGTCCTGAAGGTCCACCCCGATCCAGCCGCCGCCGCGGGTCAGGGCCGCCACGCCCAGCTCGCCGACGTGCGAGGCCGAGCCGCGCCAGTCGGTGCCGGCCCAGTACCAGCGCCGGTCGGCGCCGCGGGTCAGCGGGCCGTGCGGGGCGGACGGGGCGTCGGGCCCCCCGCCCGCCCGCCGGGCCCCGGCCAGCAGCAGGGCCCGCCCCGAGGGGCTGACCCGGCGGCCGAACGCGTCCCGGGGCAGGCGGGGGGTGGACCCGGCGAACAGCAGCACGCGGCCGCCGTCCGCCGGGTCCGGCGCCCCGGTCAGGTCGGCCGGGGCGGCCGGATCCACCGTGGCCGGTGCCGTCACCGCACGAACCGGAAGCGGGGCAGTGCCAGGGCGAAGAGGCCGGCCGCCAGGGCCAGCAGGATCCCGGCGCCCGGCAGCACCGCGCGCAGCGACTCGCCGCGCACCAGGACGTCCTGGTAGGCGTTGAGCGCGATGCCCTGCGGGACGTAGCGGGCGATGTCCTGCATGAAGTGCGGCATGAAGACCCCGGGGACCATGCAGCCGCCGAGCGCGGCGAGCACCAGCACCGTGGAGGTGCCGATCCCGGCCACCTGGGCCTCGCTGCGCGCGATCGAGGCCAGCAGCAGCCCCAGCGCCACCGCGCAGGCGGCCAGCGCCAGGCTCACCGGCAGCAGCGCCAGCGGGTGCAGCCCCAGGTCCATCCCGAAGACCAGCTTGCCGAAGCCCAGCAGGATGCCCACCTGGACCATGGCGACCAGCAGGTACGGCACCACCTTGCCCAGCAGCAGCTGCCAGCGCGGCATCGGGGCGGAGAGCAGCCGGCGGAAGGTGCCCTCGCGGCGCTCGACCAGGATCGAGCTGGCCATGATGGTGACGATGAAGAAGACGTACATCACCGTGTAGCCGGGCACCTCCTGCTGGTAGACCGAGGGGTACTTCACCGGTCCCTCGCCGGCCGGGAAGCTGACCTTGGTGTCCACCTGATGGGTGGTCGCGTCCAGCGCCGCCACCTGGGCGGCGATGGCCGCCTGCAGCGCCGGGTCGGACTGAGCGTCGGCGAACCTGGTCAGCGCGATCCGGGTGCCGGCCTGCGAGGTGACCGTGGTGAGCAGGCTGGTGATCGCCGACTCCAGCGGGTCGACCACCTGGCGCGAGGAGGACGGGTCGACCACGTAGCCCACCGTCGGCGCGGCGCCGTCCGCCACCCGCTGCTGGAAGCCCGCCGGGATCACCACCGCGAAGGCGTCGGTCTTGGCGTGCACCCGGCTCTCGGCCGTCTCGGCGGTCAGCGGGCTGCCGTCCTGCGCGCTGGTGATCTTCAGCTGACCGCTGCTGGAGAGCGCGGTCACCACCGCCTGCGAGGCGGGGGTGTGGTCCTGGTCCACGATCGACAGCGAGATCTTGCCCGCCGCGCCGAGCCCGGAGAAGGAGTTGCCGAGCGCGAAGCTCATCACGGTCATGAAGAGGATCGGGGAGATGAACAGGGTGATCAGGGAGGCACGGTCCCGCAGCAGGACCAGCAGCTCCTTGCGGATCATCGGAATCATCAGGCACCGTCTCGTATCTGTCGACCGGTCAGGTCGAGGAAGAGGGATTCCAGATCGGGCCGGCCCAGCCGGATGCCGCCCAGGCCCAGGCCGTGCTCGGTGGCCAGCTCGCTGACCCGGCGCAGCGTGGCGGGCATGTCCTCGACCCGCACCCGCAGGGTCGGCACGTCCTCGCCGACGGTGGTCAGGGTGATCTCGCCGTGCTGGGTGAAGGCCACCGCGAGGTCCTCGATGCCGTTCGGCAGGGCGGCCTGCTCGGCCGCGTTGAGCGACCACTCCAGCAGGCCCTGGCCGAGCGGGGCGAGCAGTTCCTGCTGGCTCCCCTCGGCGATCACCCGGCCCTCGTCGACGATGACGATCCGGTCGCAGAGCTGCTCCACCTCCGGCATGTAGTGGCTGGTGTAGACCACCGACATGCCGAACTCGGTGCGCAGCCGCAGCACGGTCTCGAAGATCTGGTTGCGGCTCTGCGCGTCCACGCCGACGGTCGGCTCGTCCAGGAAGAGCAGCCGCGGCCGGTGCAGCAGGGCGGCCGCGATGTTCACCCGGCGCTGCATGCCGCCGGAGAAGGAGGAGACCCGGTCGCCGGCCCGGTCGGTCAGCCCGACCACCTCCAGCGCCCAGGAGATCCGCTCCTCGCGCACCGCCCGGCCCAGGCCGTAGGCACCGGCGAAGAAGGCCAGGTTCTGCCGGGCCGACAGGCTCGGGTAGAGCGCGATCTCCTGCGGGACCACGCCGATCAGCGCCTTGGCCCGGCGCGGCTCGGCGGCCAGGTCCAGGCCGTCCACCGCGATCGTGCCCGCGTCGGGGGCCAGCGCCCCGGTGAGCATCGCGATGGTGGTGGACTTGCCGGCCCCGTTGGGGCCCAGGAAGCCCAGGATCTCCCCGGTGGCCACCTTCAGCGAGACGCCGTCCACCACGGCGCGCTCGCCGTAGCGCTTCACCAGGCCCTCGGCGGCCAGGATGTCCCCGGGCCGCACGGCGGCGCCGGTGCCCTTCTCGTTCTTCTCCGCGGCCAGGTCCACGCTCATGATTCCCACCTCGAGACGACCAGCGACAGGTAACTGCCGCCGTAGGCGAAGCTGGAGACCAGGGCGTGGTCGACCGCACCGGCGCGGCCGCCCTGCGGCACCAGGCCGGGCAGCTCGTCGATGGTGTCCACGCCCCAGGTGCCGGGCAGGAATCCGTCCTGGATCGCCTGCACGGCCGCGACCACGCCCAGCCCGGGGGCCGAACCGTAGGTCTCACCGAAGAGCGACTTGGTGGCGGTGACCGGCCGCCGGTCCAGCCCGCCGGCGCGCAGCGCCGCGATCTCGACGCCGTCCACCACCGGGCGGCCCATCGCGGCCGCCACCACCAGCCCGATCTCCTCGGGCGAGCGGCCGGCGCTGCGCAGCGCCTCGGTCATCGAGCGGCTCCAGGCGGCGCCGTCGGCGTGCAGCCCGGCGATGCCGCTGTCGTCGCCGGTCAGGCCGAAGCCGGCGATCCGGGCGAGCGGGGTGACGGCGTTCTCCTCGGCGTTCTTCGCGGACTCCAGCACGATCGCCACCGCGCCCGCGCCGAGCACCGTCCCGTCGCCCTGGAAGGGCCGCACGCCCTTGTCGCTGAGGAAGCCGGGGATCTTGACGTGGCCGGCCACCAGGGCGTCGGGGCACTCGTCCGCGACCACCACCACGATCCGCTCGGAGGCGCCGCGCGCGATCAGCCGGTAGGCGTAGTGCAGGGCGCTGAGCGCGCTGGTGCCGCCCGCGCAGACGGTGGCGGTGATGCCCTTGAAGCGGTGCAGGATCGCCACGTGCCCGGCGGCCGCGTTGACCACCGTGTTCGGGAAGAACTTCGGGTTGGCGCCGGAGGGGCCGCCGGCCAGCACGATGCCCTCGTTGAAGTCCTTGACCGGGGTGATCGGGGCCAGGCCGGTGGCGAAGATCAGACCGGTCTGCTCGGCCTGCTGGCGGCCGGGCTTGCCGTAGGTGCGGTGCAGCTCGTTGACGGCGGCCGCGGCCAGCCGGCTGGTCGGGTCCATCTTGCGCAGCACGGCCGGGTTGATGCCGGCCGCGATCGCCTTGTAGTCGATGAAGCCGGCCGGGCGCGAGCCGTAGCCGTCCACCTCGAGCTGGTCGCGGTAGGTGGGCTCGCCCGAGGAGAGGGCGGCCAGCAGGTCGGCGTGGCTGTGCGCGGCGCCGGCGATCCCGGCCATACCGGTGATCACCACCTCGCGCCCCACCGCAGCCGCGACCGCGGCCGGCGGCGGGGTGTCGGTCATCGCGGCGTTGCGGATCACCAGGGCGGCGTTGTTGCCGCCGAAGGCGAAGGAGTTGGAGACCACCACGTCCACGGCCTGGCGCCGGGAGGTCTCCGGCACGATGTCCAGGCCGCTGGGCGGCTGCACCCCACCGGTGTTGGCGGTCGGCGGCAGCACGCCGTCGCGCACCGCCATCGCGCAGACCACGGCCTCCACCGCGCCGGCCGCGCCCAGCGTGTGACCGATCATCGACTTGGTCGAGCTGACCGGCGGCGGGGTCTTGAAGAGGGTGCGGATCGCCTTGGGCTCGATCTTGTCGTTGGTCGGCGTGCCGGTGCCGTGGCCGTTGATGTAGTCGACCTGCTCGACGGTGTGGCCGGCGCTGCGCAGGGCCGCGGCCATCGCCCGGGAGGCGCCGTCGCCGCCCGGGTCGGGCGCGGTCAGGTGGTAGGCGTCGGCGGACAGGCCGTAGCCGGCCACCTCGGCGATCGCCGGCACGCCGCGCCGGGCGGCGACGTCCGCGTTCTCCAGCAGCAGGAAGCCGGCGCCCTCACCGAGGTTGAGCCCGCCGGAGCGGGTGTAGGGGGAGCAGGCGTCGTGGTCGAGGGCGCCCAGCGAGTGGAAGCCGTTGAAGGAGAGCCCGGCGAGCGGGTCCACCCCGCCGACCAGCACCGCGTCGGCCTCGCCGCTCCAGAGCAGCTCGCTGGCGTAGCCGATGGCCACCGCCCCGGCCGCGCAGGCGTTGGAGAGGGTCGAACGCGGCCCGGTGAGCTGCAGCTTCTCGGCGACCAGGTCGGCGACGCTGTGCAGGCCGTAGCCGCGCAGCAGCCGCACGTCGGCCCGGCGCAGGCCCTGCTTGATCCACTGCTCGTGGAACCGCTCGACACTGCGGCTGGTGCCCAGGCTGCTGCCGATGACGACCGCCACCCGGTCGCCCGGGTAGCCGGCCGCGGCCAGCCGGCCGTGCTCGACGGCCTCGGTGGCCGCCCGCACCGCCAGGGTGAAGCACCGGTCCACGCCCGGCTCGTCGACGAGCGGTGACTGGCCGCCCTTGCTGGTGATCAGGCCCGTGGTGTCCACCACGGTCACCTCGCCGACGCCGCTGCGGCCCGCCTGGATGGCGGCCCAGCACTCGTCGGCGGTGGTTCCGACGGCCGAGATCATGCCCAGGCCGGTGATGACGATGCGCATGGGGGTCAGGCTCCGATCCGCTCGGTCCAGGACAGCGGGACGACCACGGGGGAGGAGACCGTGGTCAGGGTGACGGCGGTGCCGTCCGCGGCCTCGGTACGCAGCTCGAGGCCGGGCACGTCGAAGGGCTTGGCGAGCAGGCCGAGCGCCAGCTCCACGGCGCCCTGCGTGCTCGGGAAGAGCGCGCGCAGCCGGCCCACCTCGGTGTCGCCGGCCAGGATCGCGGCGCCCTCGACGAGGACGGCACCGGCCGGCGCGCTGAGCGTGATCAGGCCGCGCTCGGGGTCGGCGGCCGCCTGCAGCGCCTCGCCGCCGCGGAACTCGTCCTCGCGGTTCCAGCTGACCAGCCACTCCAGGTCGGCCTCGCGCACGGTCAGCCCAGCGGTGTGGTCGCCGAGCTGCGGGTGGCGCACCTCGGCGCGGGTACGGGCCAGCGCCGCCTCGTCGACCAGGCCGCCGCCGAGCTCCTCGGCCTGCCGCAGGACGGTGGCCAGCGGGTCGGCGCCGGCCGGGGCGAGCAGCAGGTAGCCGTACTCGCCGGTGGTGCCGATCCGGGTGAGCACGCCGGACTCGCCGTCCGCGCCGGGCAGGTCGATGGCGGTGACGCCGTGCAGGACCAGGCTGGAGATCTCGAAGTCGACCAGGTTCTCGGCGATCCGCCAGGCCTTGGGGCCCTCGAAGGCCACCGCGAGCTGCTCGCCGGCGGCGTCCAGCACCTCGACGTCCTCCAGGTCCTGGGCCGCGGCGCGCAGCAGGTCGGCCAGGTCGGTGCGGGTCTGCGCGATCAGCCAGCTGGTGTTGTCCAGCTCGATGTGGATGACGGCGTCCCAGACGCCGCCGTCCTCGTCCAGGATCAGGGTGTCGCGGGCGGTGTCCGGCTCGACGTACTCGCTGTCCTTGGCCAGGACGCGGCCGAGGACGACGCCGCGCTCCAGACCGGAGACGGCGACCAGGGCGGCGCCGGGGGTGTAGACGCCGACGGTGGCGCGGATCCGGTCGTAGTGCTGGGCGATGCTGGTCATGGTGGTGACGCTCCTTGGACTCTGCTCGGTGGGTGCGGTGCGGTGCGGTGGGGGGGCGGTGTCGTGCGGTGGGGTGTCGTGCGGTGCGGTGTTTCCGGTGTCGGGTGGGTGGTGCGGCGGCGTCAGCCGATCAGCGCGCCGCTCGCGGCGCCCAGGTGGCGCCGGGCCGCGGCCGCCCCGGACAGGACGGCGATCGGCCAGTGGGCCGCGCCCGCGCTGCCGCGCGGCTGGCGGGCGACCAGGGCCAGCAGCGGCCCGGCGGGGGTGTGGCGCAGCAGGATCTCGTGCCGGCCGGGCTGCCGGGAGTGGGCCGGCTGCCCGGCGGTGACCGCCAGCCAGCGGCCGTCGGCCAGTTCGACGGCGGCCGCCCGGGTCCAGCGCTGCCAGGAGCCCGGCTTGTCGAGCGACCAGACCTCGCCGGCGGCGCCGGGCACCAGGTACCCGGGGGAGCGGCCGGCGGCAGGGGTGAGCCAGACCACCAGCTCGCCGTCCTGCGCCCGGGCCGGTGCCCGCACGGTGACCGCGATGCCGTCGGCGGTCACCGTCGGCGTCCAGGAGAGCTCGGGGGAGTCCAGGCCACCGCCGTCCGGCTCGAAGAGCCAGGCCGCCGGTTCCGGCACCTCGCCCCAGCCCAGCCCGCGGTTCTCGTCCTCGCGGACCCCGTGCCCGCTCACCCAGAGCCCGGCCCGCCAGCGCGGATTGCGGGCGAAGGCACGGGACTTGGGGAACGGCGTGGCGAGCACGGCGCGGCCCGCCGACTGCCAGGAGACCAGCCCGCCGGCGGCCGGGTCGAGCAGCAGCTGCTGCTCGCCCTCGGTCAGCCGGTGCACCGCCCGGCGGGCCACCGTCCGGTCCTCCCAGCCGGCCGCGACCGGCGCCGGACCGGGCCGCTGCCCGGACTGCTCGCACGGCTCGCACTGCTCACACGGCCCGGAGTGGTCGGACAGCTCGCACGGCCCGGGCGCTGCGGGCGGCTCCACCGGCGCCGGCTCGGCCGGCAGCGGGGTCAGGCCCGCGGCCGCCGCCGGGCGCGGCGCGCCGTCGGACAGGCCCGGGAGCTCGGCCCGGTCGAGTTCGACGTGGTAGGCGTACTCGGCCGGGTGGTCGAGGGTGACCAGCGAGTCGGTGACCAGCGCGGCCCGGGCGGCGGCCGGCCAGTGCGGCCGCAGCGTGAACCGGCTGCCCGGCTCCCACCAGGCCAGCCGCGGCTGCGGGTCGAGCTCGGCGCGGGCCGCGCCGAACTCGGTGGCGTCGATCGGCCACAGCCCGCGGCCGGCCGGCCGGTGGCCGTCCCCGTCGAGCAGCAGCGCCGAGCGCAGCCCGTTGACCAGCAGGGTCCGCAGCGGGCCGGGCGGCACCGGGCCACCGGTCCACCAGGTCCGCTGGTGCAGGGCGGCGTCGACGAGCCGGCTCTCGCGGTGCAGGACGCCGTCCTGCTGCCGCTCGCTGACCAGCCAGCCGTCCGGCAGTGGACGGACCGTCAGCTCGCGCCGCAGGGCCTGGCGCCAGCCGGTGAGGTAGGCCGGCCCGAAGACCGGCCAGGTCTCCTGCAGCAGCGGGCCGGTCCAGTCGTCGTGGTGCACGTGCACCGCGCCGTCGTCGTGCCGGACCGTCAGGGTGTAGCCGCCCTCGCGGTAGCCGGTCACCCGCTGCTCGGGGGCGGCCGGGGCGCAGGGCAGCTGCGGGTCCTCGCCGGGTTCGGCGCCCACCGAGGTGTGCAGGATCTCGCCGGTGGCCGGGTCCAGCAGGGTCTGGAAGACCAGCTCGCCCACCGCCAGCGCGGTGCGCAGCACGGTGCGCCCGCCGATCCGTTCGGTCTCCTTGCCCAGGGCCTGGGTGGCGATGCCGTCGGCCTGGTAGCGCCAGGCGGCGGCCATCGGCAGGTTCGGCGGGATCAGGTGCGCGTGCTCGCTGCGCAGCCGGCTGACGATCTTCGGCATGTAGCTGACCATCTCGATGTTGCCGTCCTCGCCGGCCTCGGCCGGCCCGGTGACCACGCAGCCCAGCTGCCGGTAGAGCGGCAGCGCCAGCTGGTTGGCCGGGTTGACGGTCAGCCGGATGGTCTCCACGCCCAGCTCGCGCAGGGTCACGAAGGCCTGGGTGAAGAGCCGGCCGGCGAGCGCGCCGCCCCGCACGCGAGGGCTGAGGAAGAACATGTCCCCCACCACCTCGTGCTCGGGAACGACGCGCCGCCCGGTGCCGCGGAACATGCCGATGGTGCCCAGAACCTCGCCGGCGTCCTCCACCACGAGGAACAGGACCGTTCCCCGCTCGGCGAGTTCGGTGCGCACCATGGCCGCGTCCAGCGCCCGGTCGACCCAGTTGGGGCTGTCCGGGTAGCGGGTGTAGAGCTCGGCGACGGCGGCCGCGTCCTCGGCCGTGAAGGGACGGATCAGCAGGTCACTGGAGGCCATTACCGCCTCCGCTGCTGCGCTCGGTGACGGTCAGCGAGCCCTTGGCGACCAGGTCGCCGCCCACGCTGGCCTGCACCGTGACCGGGGTCAGGGTGCCGAAGGCGTTGCCGAGCTCGGCCCGCAGCACCAGCTGGTCGCCGGGGACCACCAGCCGGCTGAACTTCATCTGCCTTATCGCGCCGAGGTAGCCGACCCGGCCGGCGGTGTCGGGCGCGGCGGCCGGAGTGTCGGGGCCGTCCGCGTCGGTGAGCTGGACGGCCTCCTCCTTCCAGGCGGAGGCGTAGACCACGGCGGTCAGCTGGGCCATCGCCTCGACGATCAGCACGCCGGGCATGATGGACTGGTCGGGGTAGTGGCCGGCGAAGTACGGTTCCGAGACGGTCACGTTCTTGATCCCGTAGCCGGACTTGCCGGGGATCACGTCGTAGGCGCGGTCCACGAAGATCATCGGCCAGCGGTGCGGCAGCAGGGCGCGGATCTGGTTGGCGTCGAAGGTGAGCTTGCGCCCGTCCGCGCCGCCCGGTGCGGAGTTGCTCACGCCATCGCCTCCACCTGCGGGATCTCGCCGAGCGAGGCCACCACGAAGTCGACCAGCTTGTTGACCGAGCCGAAGGCGGCCCGGTCGTCGTCGGAGATGGTGACGCCGAGGTGCTCCTCGAACATGACCACGATCTCCAGCGTGTCCAGCGAGTCCAGCTCCAGACCGCGGCCGAAGAGCGGCTGGTCGTCACCGATCAGCTCGGGCCGGATCTCCAGGCCCAGGCTCTCCACCAGCAGCACCTTCACGCGGTGGTTGAGCGCGGCGCGGCGGGTGGCCTGGTCGAGCAGCTCGTCATAGGACTGGGACATGTCGTACGTCTCCTTCTGGGGGTTCGGACAGGGGTGCGGGGGCGGATCAGGAGGTCAGGCCGCCGTCGACGGTGAGCACCTTGCCGGTGATGTAGCCGGCGGCCGGGGAGGCCAGGTAGGTGACGGCCGAGGCCACCTCCTCGACGCTGCCGGTGCGCTTCATCGGGACCATCGCGACCAGCTGCTCGCGGGCCCGCGGCTCCATGCCGCGCAGCATGTCGGTCTCGGTGAAGCCGGGGGCGACCACGTTGACCCGGATCGAGCGCTCGGCCACCTCGCGGGCCAGGCCCTTGGCGAGGGCGATCATGCCGCCCTTGCTGGCGGTGTAGTTGAGCTGCCCGGGCTGGCCGACGATGCCGCTGGTCGAGCCGATCATGACGATCGAGCCGCCGGTGCGGTGCATCAGCTTGACGCTCTCGCGGCAGGTCAGGAAGGCGCCGGTGAGGTTGGTGGTGATCACCTTCTGCCACTTGTCCAGGCTCATGGTGGCCAGGAACCCGTCGGCGGTGATGCCGCTGTTCACCACCACCACGTCGAGCCGCTTGAACTGCGCGCGGATCGCCTTGAAGAGCTCCTTGACGTCGGCCTCCACGCCCACGTCGGCGCGCACGGTGATCGCCTCGCGGCCCATCGCGCGGATCTCCTCGGCCACCTCCTTGGCGGCGCTCTCCTGGGTGGCGTAGTGCACCACCACGTCGCAGCCGGCCCGGGCCAGCGCGAGCGCGCAGCCACGGCCGATGCCGCGCGAGGCGCCGGTCACCAGGGCGACCGTGCCGGGGGCGAAGGGCGGTGCGGGGATGTCGGGTCGAGCGGTTCCCGCCTCGGGTGCGGTGGTCCCCTCGGGGGTGGTGGTCGCAGCGGGTGCGGTGTCGGTCATCGGTCCTCGGCCTCCAGCCGGCGCACGAAGGCCTCCAGCGATGTGGGCGTGTTCACGAGCGTGAGTTGGGGTCGGTCGGGGAAGTGCCTGGCCAGGCTGACCAGCGCCTGGGCCGGTCCCAGCGCGGCGATCGGGGCGTCGCCCCGGCCCGCCAGTTCGGTCATCAGGTCCTGCCAGCACACGGGTGCGCAGAGTGCGGCGGTGAGGTCCTTGGCGAGGTCCTCGGCGCCGGTGGCGAACGAGCCGGTGGTCACCAGGCCGACCGGGACGGCCGCGTCGGCCAGCCGGGTGTCGGCCACCGCCTCGGCCCAGCGCTCGGCGGCCGGTGCCATCAGCCGGCTGTGGAAGGCGTGCGAGACGTCCAACAGCTTGACCCGGGCGCCCAGTTCGGCGGCCAGGGCGCGGACGGCGGTGAGCTCGCCGGCGGCCACGAACTGCCGCGGGCTGTTGTCGGCCGCGACGTCCAGGCCGTGCCGCTCGACGGCGGCCAGCGCGCTCGCGCGGTCCGCTCCGGCGGCGACCACGGCACACATGCCGCCCTCGCCGGGCGCGCCGGCCATCAACTCGCCGCGCAGCCGGATCAGTCGCACCGCCCGCCCGAACGGCAGGCTGCCGGCGGCGACCAGCGCCGCCGCCGCGCCGACGCTGTGCCCGGCGGTCGCGGTGAGCCGCACGCCGCGCTGCTCCAGCACCCGCCAGGTGGCCACCGCCGCGGTGAGCAGGGCCGGTTGGGCGTTCTGGGTCTCGGCCAGCACGGTGGGCGCGGCGTCCCAGCACAGGGCGCGCAGGTCGAGGCCGAGGGCGTCGCTCGCCTCGTCGAAACAGGCGGCGGCCTCCGGGTAGGCCGCTGCCAGCGCCTTGCCCATGCCGGGCGTCTGGCTGCCCTGGCCGGGGAAGAGCGCGCGCAGCTTCGGGCCGGAATTCATCGGGGACGTACCTCCCTGAGGAGTGAGTGGGAACGGGGGCGTGGGGGAGCGGGGTGGACCTGGGGGTCGGGTGGGACCGGGCGGGACCGGCCGCAGGGGGTCAGCCGACGGGCTGGGCGCCGGCGGCGGGGGTCGCGGCGGCCGGCGGCAGGGCGTCCTTCCACAGGTGCGCGACCTCGCCGAACTTCTCGGTCACCCAGGCGTCGTTGAAGATGGTGTCCAGGTAGCGGTCGCCGCCGTCGGGGTAGATCAGCACGCAGGTGGAGCCGGCCGGGATGCGGTCGCGGTAGCCCAGCAGGGCCGCGGTCACCGCGCCCGAGGAGCCGCCCGCCAGGACGGCCTCGCGCCGCAGCAGCCGCCGGCAGCCGACCACCGCCTCCAGGTCGGAGACGTGCACCACCTCGTCGACCAGCGAGGCGTCGGTCAGCGGCGGGCGGATGCTCGCCCCGTGCCCCGGCAGCAGCCGGGGTGCCGGCGGCTGGTCGAAGATCACGCTGCCCACGGCGTCCACCCCGATGATCCGGGTACCGAGCCGGTGGGTGCGGATGTACTCGGCGCAGCCGCGCAGCGTGCCGAAGGTGCCGACCGAGGCGAACAGGTAGTCGACCCGGTCCTCCAGCGCCTGGGCGATCTCCCGCATGGTCTGCTGGTGGGCGCGGGGGTTGTTGGGGTTGGCGTACTGGTTGGGCCAGTACGCGTGGGGGATGGCGGCGAGCAGCTCGCGCACCCGGCGCAGCCGGGCGGGCAGGAACTCCCCGCTCTCCTCGTCGGGACGGCTGACCACCTCGACCTCGGCCTGGTAGGCGCGGAGCAGTTCGAGGTTGCGGCTGGTGGTCTTGGCGTCCACCACGCAGATGAAGCGCAGTCCGAAGTAGCGGCAGATCTGGGCCAGTCCGACCCCGAGGTTGCCGGAGCTGGACTCGATGACGACCGAGCGCTCGGGGTCCAGGTCACCACTCTCGATCGCGCCGAGCAGCATCGCCAGCGCGGTGCGGTCCTTGATGCTGCCGCCCGGGTTGAAACGTTCCGTCTTCACCAGCAGGCGGGAGCGGAACTCCGGTACGAGATGCTGCAGTTCGATCAGTGGTGTGCCGCCGATGACGGCCGGGAGACCGTGCAAGGCTCTGCGTGCCATGAGTCCGAACCCTTCTTGTCGACTCGACATGCACTGGTGAGCGATTCGTTCTGGGCGGAAGTCTTCGGGCGGCCCCTATGCGACCCCCATCCGTGGCATATACGGCCAGCTGAACGCTAGTTGCGGAAGATGCGTATGACCGGTGAAGCGGGCACGGACATGGCTGGACTAGAGGAGCCTGATAGACCGTGCGCAGATGCTTTCAGGACTGGGCCATGACAGGAGGCTGAGGAGATGGCGACCGGAACGACGGCGTGGGAGGACTGGCCTCTGCAGGTGTCGGGGGCGTCCGAACACAGCCTGCGGGCCGCCCTCGCACAGGGAACCGGTCCGGCCGGGCGGGCCGGCGCCCTGCTGGCGGCCGCGCAGGCGGCGGCGCTGCTGGCCGCCCGGTCGGTCCGCACGCTGGCGGGCGAGGCGGAGGTGACCGGGGCGGCGCTGGAGGCCGTCCTGCCCTGCCTGCTCGCGCCCGGGTCCGCGGCCGAGCGGGCCGCGGGCCTGCGGATCGTCGCCCACTTCCCGCTGCTGGTGCGCGGGTTCGCCACCGAGACGGTCGACCGCGGCGGGCTGGACGCGGCCGCCCTGGTGGACCGGCGGCAGGCGGCCGGCGCCACGGTGGTCGAGGGCGGACCGCGCGGGCCGGCGGCGGCCTCGCAGCATCCCCCCCCCCCCCCCCCCCCCCCCCCCCGGCCCCCCCCCCCGCCTCGGCCACCCCCCCGCCGCCGATCCCCGCGATCGCCGAGCCGAGACCGAACAGCGAGGCGACCAGACCCGCGTACGCCGCCGAGTAGCCCCGGTCGGCGGTCAGGTAGAGCGCCAGGAACGGCACCACGAACCCGCCGAGCTTGTTGACCAGGGTGGCCGTCCAGAGCCACCAGAACCGGCGGGGGAGTCCACGGCCCGTCTCCGATAGTGAGACGACCAGGCGCTGCAGGGCGGGCATGTGGGGCTCCCGGTGGGCATGAGGTCGTGCTGGGGGGGGGAGGGGGGGGGAGGGCGAGCGGCTAG
>NZ_BAAALF010000093.1:0-32050 GCF_039528135.1 Kitasatospora nipponensis
GCCCGCCACGCCCGCCCCCCCGCCCCAGACCCGGGGCCCGGCGGCGACCTGGGGGGCGACCTCGGGGGCGACCGAACCGGCGGCGCCCGCCGGCGAGCCGCCGCGCCCCGCCCGCCAGGGCCCGCGGCGCCCGCGCCGGCCGTGAGGCGACGCGCCGGGCGGGCCTGCGGCAATCTCAGGCGGCCTCGGCGACCGCCAGCTGCCGGCGCGCCCGCCGGCTCGGCAGCTCCAGCACCCGGCAGCCGTGCTCCTCGAACCGTCGCACCAGGTCGGCCGCGGTCCGGTCGTCCAGCGACAGGACGAAGCGGCCCGGCAGCAGGACCGTGTGGTAGCCGCCCCCGGCGACCTGGGCCAGCAGCTGCTCCAGCCGGGGCAGCAGCCCGCGGGCCGGGCAGCCGTTGTCGAAGAAGACGGTCGGACGGGGCAGGCCCAGCTGCTCCGCGTACTCCAGCACGGCCCAGCGATGAGCCTCCATCCCCCACGGGTCCATCGGCTGGCACCGCAGGTAGGCGGCGGTGCCTCCGGCCGGGACGCCGCCGGGGCCGCCACGGCGGTCGCCGCCCGGAAGGCTCTCGTGGATCATGACCGGCTCCCTGCTGCGTGCGGCCCTGCGCCCCTGGGCTGTCGGGAGGAGGACCGTCCGGTTCTCCTGACCTCAGCCAACCGGTCGGGCCCCCGGGGTATCAATACGGGTGCGCCCCCATTCACCGCGCGCAATGGTGGGTAGTACCGCCGATCGGGGCCCGTACCCGTGCGGCGCGGGCTGCCGCGGGCCGGGCCGCCGGTGGGCGATCATGGCAGCGACGGACACGACGGGCGACCGGGGCGCCACGCGGCGCACCGGCCCCACCGAGACGGGACAGGACGGGACACCATGCCTCTGCACGGCGAGTACGAGCCGAGTCCGGTGAGCTGGGCGCGCGAACAGGTGGAGCTCTACGAGTCCTCGGGCGGCACCGAGGGGACCACGATGCGCGGCATGCCCGTGGTCGTCCTGACCACGCTGGGCGCCAGGAGCGGCAAGATCCGCAAGACGCCGCTGATGCGGGTGGAGCACGGGGGCCGCTACGCGGTGGTGGCCTCGCTCGGCGGCGCCCCGCAGCACCCGGTCTGGTACCACAACGTGGTGGCCGACCCGCGGGTGGAGCTGCGCGACGGCCCGGTGCTGCAGGACATGACCGCGCGCGAGGTCACCGGCGCGGAGAAGGACCTGTGGTGGGCGCGCGCGGTCGAGGCGTTCCCCGACTACGCGGAGTACCAGCGCAAGACCGAGCGGGTGATCCCGGTCTTCGTCCTGGAGCCGCAGCCCGGCGGCCACTGACCGCGCCGGCCGGGCAGCGTGGGGCGCCGGCCGATCCGGTCGGCGCCGTACGGTGTCACGAGCCGGCCGGCCAGCTCACCTGGGTGGAGTGGTAGTAGCCGATGCCCAGCGCCTTCCAGCGCGGGCCCTGGGCACCCAGCCGGTGGTCGAAGGCGCTCACACCGTGCGTGCTCCACGGCGACCAGCCGAGCTCGGCGATGGCGGGCAGCCGGGGGAAGGCCATGTAGTCGAGGTCGGCCGGGGTGACGATGGTCTCCGTCCACAGCGGCGCCTCGACCCCGAGCACCGAGGTGGCGCCGACGCCCGAGAGGTAGCCGCCGGGGTTCCAGCCGTAGGCGGTGTTGACGTCGGTCAGGCCGGCCCAGTCCTGGCCGAGCTTCGTCCGGTGGGTGTACTTCATGTCGAGGTAGGCCTTGTTGGCCGGCGACATGATGACCTTGGTGCCGTGCGCCGCGGCCGTCGCGAGCGCGCCGTCGGTGGTGGAGGTGTCCCAGAACTGGGCCACCGTGGAGGGCAGCAGCGTCGCGTTGGCGATGTCGTGCCAGCCGATGACGGTCTTGCCGTGCGCGGCGACGATCTGCTGCGCCCGGTCGATGAACGACGCGTAGTCGGCGGCGGTGGTCGAGGTCGCCTCGTCGCCGCCGATGTGCAGGTAGGGCCCGGGGGTCAGCGCGGCGATCTCGCCCACCACCTGGTCGATGAAGGTGTAGGTGAGCTGCAGCGGGACGCAGAGCGAGCTGAAGCCGACGTCGGTGCCGGTGTAGAGCCCGGGCGCCACGCCGTCGCAGTTCAGCTGGGGGTAGGAGGCCAGCGCCGCGTTGGTGTGGCCGGGCAGGTCGATCTCGGGGACGACGGTCAGGTAGCGCGAGGCGGCGTAGGCGACGATCGCGGAGTAGTCGGCCTGCGAGTACCAGCCGCCCGGGCCGCCGCCGACCTCGGTGCTGCCGCCGTAGCGGGCCAGCTGGGGCCAGCCGGCGATGGCGATCCGCCAGCCCTGGTCGTCCGAGAGGTGCAGGTGGAGATAGTTGATCTTGTACAGGGCGAGTTCGTCGATGTAGCGCTCGACCTGGGCGACCGTGAAGAAGTGCCGGGCGACGTCAAGCATCGCGCCGCGGTAGGCGAACCGCGGGTAGTCGGTGACGGTGCCGCCGGGCACCGTCCACGGGCCGGGCACCACCGTGGGGCTCTCCACCGAGGCCGGCAGCAGCTGGAGCAGCGTCTGGACGCCGGCGAACAGCCCGGCCGGCCGGTTCGCCCGCAGCACCACGCCGTGCGTGGTGACGGTGAGTTGGTAGCCCTGATCGCCCACCACCGCGGGGGCGCCGGAGAGTTGCAGGGCGATGGTGCCCGGGCCAGACGCTCCGGTGGAGAGCGGCAGCGCGAATCCGGTGGAGGCCCGCAGCACGCCGGCCAGGTAGGCGCCGATGTCCGGCACGTCGCTGGAGAGGGTGGCCGAGGCGGTGAGCCGGTAGGTCGTCCCGTCGGCCACTGCGCTCACCGGCGCGGGGACCACGGTGTTGGGCAGTGCGGCGCCGGGCTGCCCGGTGGCGGGCGCCGCGGCGGCGGTCGCCGGGAGGCCGGCCGCGGCCCCGCCGGCCGCACTGCCCCAGGCCAGGCCCAGGACGGTCACGGCCGTCACCAGGGCGCGCCGCAGGTGGCGCAGGGAGCTGTTCATGACGCGGTGCCGAGGTTGCATCGGGATCCCTCTCACGACGGGAACGGATGGCGGGGGGGGGCGTCAGGAGGTCTGCAGTGCGGTGTCGTCCAGCAGGAAGCTGGTGGTGCCGCCGGCGGTGTCGGTTTCGGTGCCGGTGAACCTCAGGGTGACGGTCTGCCCGGCGTAGGCGGACAGGTCGGCGGTGTGCTGGGTGTAGCCGGTGGTGTGGTCGAGGTTGGAGTAGCCGGCGGGGGTGGCCAGGACCGTGCCGGCGGTGTCGAGCACCTGCAGCTTCAGGGTGTCGGCCGCGGCGCCGGTGGTCTTCTCGGTGCTGTCGACGTGCAGCCAGTAGCCGAGGGTGGCGGTGGTGCAGGTACTCGGGATGGTGACGGTCTGACTGAGGGTGTCGGTGTCGGCCTTGCCGTCACCGTTCAGCCAGGCGTCCCAACTGCCGCTGTGGGTGGGCTCGTCGGCGGTGTCGTTGTTGACCGGGGACTGGCCCAGGGTGGAGGTCTGGGTCCAGGGTGCGGGGTTGGCGCCGTTCTCGAAGCCGGGGTCGGCCAGGAGTTGGGCGGCCGTGCAGCCACCGGTGCCGCCCTTGGTGACGGTCAGGGTGTAGCCGGTGCTGTGGCTGCCGTTGGGACCGGTGGCGGTGAGGGTGATCGGGTAACTGCCGGGCGCCGTGGTGGCGCCGGTGGCCACGGTGGCGGTGGCGGAGCCGCCGGCGGTCACCGTGGCGGGGGTGAGGGTGACGGTGGTGCCGGCGGGCGCACCGGTGGCGGTCAGGGTGAGCGGCTGCGCGGAGCCGGCGGTCACCGCGGTGGAGACGGTGCTGGTCGTCGAGGCCCCGGCGGTCACCGAACCGGCGGCCGGCGCCGCTCCGATGGAGAAGTCGCCGCTGCTGCCCGTACCGGTCCCGGCCGGCACGTCCGTCTTCGGCGCGTTCCAGCCGGAGAGGCTGACCACCGGGGTCGCGCCCTGGAGGTCGGCCGAGCGGTAGGACGCCGTCAGGGTCTCGGACTCCCCCGGCCAGAGCGTGACGTCGTTGTCGTTCCAGATCGAGGACTGCAGCTCGTTGTCGCCCGCCAGTTCGGCCCCCGCGGCGGTGCCGCGGCGGAGGTCGGCGCGCAGGAAGAAGCCGACCGTCGGGGTGCTGGAGGTGTTGGTGACGGTCACCGTGACCAACTTGTCGGCGCCGCCCGGACCGGCCTGGTCGGTGGTCTTCGCGGTGGCGCTCACGGTGGCCTGCGGCAGGCTCTGCAGGGCCTTCAGGTTGGCGTAGGAGGTCATGGTGGCCTGCGGCTGGCCGATCGTCTTGGACCAGTTGGTGGCGTCGGGGGTGGTCGAGTTCCAGTAGACGTTGCGGTCCACCACCGCGCCGTTCTGACGCACCAGCAGCTCGACGAAGTAGACCGTGCCCGCCGCGGCCGGCAGGGCCGGCTTCAGCACCGAGGTGAGCACCTGCTGCGGGGCGAGCGTGAGGCTGCCCGAGGTCCGGTCGTCCAGCACGGCGCCCTTGGTGTCGTAGACCTTCGCCTCGACGCTCACCCCCGACTGGCCGGTGCCGCCGAGGTTGTCGAGCGTGACCGCGCCGGTGTCCAGCGCGTAGAGCGCGTGCAGCGGACGGTTGGCCTTCTGCGCGCCGAAGTAGGCGCCGGCCTGGTCGCCGTCGTTGTTGTAGAGCGACCAGAGCATGGTCGGCCAGCCCTTGTTCAGCATCCAGTAGACGGTGCCGGTCGAGGGCGCGGAGGCGTTGGTCGAGTGGGCGAGGTAGGCCTCGAACTGGGCCCGGGTGTCCTCGTAGTTCTGGACCTGGGCCTCCTGCACGTACTGGCTCAGGCTCGACCAGGCGCCGTAGCGGTTGGTGATCGCGGTGTCGAGGTTGTAGTTGGTGCCGAAGTGGTAGCCGGTGTGCGAGGTGCCCTCGTAGTTGTCGTGGTACTGGTTGGCGCCGGGCGTCTGCCACAGGGTGCTCTGCTCGGCGGGCGACAGGAAGCGGTTGATCGAGTCCAGCGTCGGCACGGTGTTGCCCGCGCTCTGCTCGCTGTCGAAGCCCCAGGCGCCGCCCGCGTTGGTCTGGTCGCCGCCGGCCGAGTGGGCGGTGTCGTACCAGTAGCTCGGCGGCACCCAGTCGTAGGGGCCCTCCTTCTCGCCCGAAGCACCCAGCTGGGGGCTGGACTTGTACTCCGCGGAGGCGATGAACGGGACGTCGAGGTCGGCGGCCCTGAAGCCGTTCAGGGCCAGCGTCTCCTGGGTCGCGGTGGGCTCGTTGTCGCTCCACTGGAAGCTGAAGACCGACGGGTGGTCGCGCAGGGTCTCACCCACGCTCTGCGCGGTCAGCTGGTAGTTCGCCTGCTGGGCGGCGGTGTAGCTGGTGTTCTCCCAGAAGTCGCAGCACTGGTAGCCGGCGTTGACCAGCAGGCCGGCCGCGTCCATCTGCCGGTACCAGTCGGCCGGCATGAAGTGGCCTTCGAGACGGACGGTGTTGACGCCCATCGCCTTCAACAGGCCGATCTGCCGGGCGGTGTCGGCCGGGTCGTAGCGCAGGAACAGGTCCGGGTCCCAGCCGCCGCCACGGATGACCAGCGGCACGTTGTCGATCCGGAAGGCTCGCACACCGTCGGGTACCGCGCTGGAGGCGCCGACCAGCGAGGAGGTCACGGTGCGGATGCCGAAGGTCCCGCTGGTGGAGTTCAGGACGGTGCCGCCCTGAGCCACCGAGGTGGCCAGCGCGTACAGCGGCTGCGCGCCCAGCTGGTAGGGCCACCAGATCTGCGGCCGGCTCAGCGTCAGGGCCGGGTAGGCGGCGGGGGTGAAGGTCACCGTCTGGGTCGCGCCGGCGGCCACCGTGACGTTCTGGCTGACCGTGATCGGGGTGCCGCCGCCGGGCGGGGTGACGGTCGCACTCACCGTGCCGCTCTGGGCGGCGGTGGTGGTGTTGGTCACCTCGCTCTTCACCGTCAGCGCCGAACTGCTCAGGTCGGCACTGGTGTTCTGCACCACGTGGGCGTTGCCCTCGACCAGCGGGCCGCCGCTCTGCAGCTGGACCGGGAACTGGATGCCGGTGTTGTTGTCCGGCGGGATCTGCGACCAGTCCACGTTGTCGACGGTCAGCATGGTCGCCGGGTTGTTCGGGTGCATCTCGATCGCCACCGAGTTGGTGCCCGCCACCAGCAGCTTGGTCACGTCGAAGGCGGTGCGCGCGTAACCGCCGGTGACGGTGGCCGCGGTGGCCACCTCGGTGCCGTTGACCCAGACGTCCGCGGCCCCGATCACACCGTTGAGCACCAGCTTGGCGTTCTGGCCGGCCGGCGGCGCGGTGAAGTCGGTGCGGTACCACCAGGGCGCCGAGAACTGGGCGAGGGTCTCCGCGCCGATCTTGGTCAACTGCCCGAAACAGCTCTTCATGTTCGTCGAGCTGAAGACGTTCGGGCAACTTCCGTTCTGCAGCAACGCGTTGATCTCGGTCCCGGGGGCACCACCGCCGTCGTTGGCGACGCTGAGCCACCCACCGGTGCCGAAGCCCGGCGTGGAGATCCGGGCGCCGCCCTGGGTGGCGGTGGCGCTGGTCAGCACCTTCCAGCCGCCGGTGGCACCGAGGTCCGAGAGGGCCGTGGAGCCGGTGGCCGGATCGGCGAACGCGCCGGCCCGGGACGTGGCGGCGGCCGCGGCGAGGGCCGGCGGGGCGAGCGGACGGGCCTGCGCCGGGGAAGCGGCGCCGGACTGCTGGACGGCCATCGCCATGACCCCCAGGGCCACGGCGGCGGTGGTCAGCACTTTTCTGCGAGGTGGCATCTCTGCTCCTTGGACGAGAGCGGGGGATCTCTCCGGGCGGGCAGCACGGATCCGGCGGCGGACGGCGCGGATCGGGGTCCGGCCGGGCCCGCCATTAAGTTAGGAAACTTTACTTACTTCTTCCAGACGCTACTGACCCCACGCGCCGCGGTCAACGGGTCCGACGCGAGGAGTCGAGCCGTTCGGGAGTTGACATTGCGTCAGATTTGCCCGTTCGTCCGCCCACCGACCCCGAACATGGCTACGCTGGAGCGACAGTCGGGGAGTTGAGTGGGTCGAGCGGGTCGGGGGTGAGGACGGTCGGCACGCCACTGCGCCTGCGCCGGACCGCCCAGGGCTGGCTGCTCTGCGCCGTGCTGCTCTGGGCCGTGCCGGCCCTGGTGCTCGGCGGCGCGCACGGTGCCGTCAGCGCCGCGCAGGACCACGCGGCGCCGGCCGTCGTCGACGCCGCCCAGGTCGGCGCCTATCTCGCCGACGCCGACCGGGTGGCCACCGCCGGCTTCGTGGCGGGCACCGTCCAGCTGAGCGGACCCGGCCAGCAGTACCAGGACGACCTCAAGTCGGCCGAGCAGGCGCTGGAACGGGCCGCCGGTCACGACGCGAACGGCGCCGGGCAGCTGCAGACCGTCGAGGGGCTGCTGGTCGAGTACACCAGCCTGATCGAACAGGCCCACGCCAACGCGGGCCGGAACACCCTGAGCACCGCCTACCTCGGCTACGCCGCCGGCGTGATGAACGCGCCCGACACCGGGATCCTCGCGCAGGTCGCCGCCCTGCAGGCGGCCGAGCAGGACCGGGTGGACCGGCAGCGGCACAGCGGCTGGCTGGCCCCGGCCGTCCAGATCGGCATGCTGGCCCCCGCCGTACCGGCCCTGGTCCTGCTCGTCAGTACCCAGCGCTTCCTGAGCCGGCACTTCCGGCGCCGGCTCAACCCGGGCCTGCTGGCCGCCACCGTGCTGCTGCTCGCCCTCTCCGGCTGGACGGCCGCGGAGGCGCTGCGCGACTACCGCGCCTTCACCACGGCCTGCGACCGGGCGCTGCCCCGGCTCACCGCCGGCTGGCAGGCCCGCACGCTGACCGCGCGGGCGGCGGGCGGCGACGCACTGGCGGTCTTCCGCGGCATCCCCGGACAGCCGCTGGGCGGGGACTTCGGCACCACCCTGGCGCCGCTGACCCGGGACGCGGGCGCTCCGGCTCCGGCTCCGACTCTTGCTCCGGCGCCCGGCGACCTGGCCTCCCCGGCGGGCGCGCCGTCCCAGGGGAAGCTCGCCCAGCTGCTGGCCGGCGACCTCGCCGGTGCCGATCCGGCCGACGGGCGCCGGGCCGGCGCCGAACACCTGCTGCAGGACTACCGCCGGTTCACCGACGCCGATGCCGCGCTGCGCCAACGCGCGGGCACGCTCGGCCAGGACGCGGCGCCGGCGACCGACCCCGCCACGGTCGCCGCGGCGGTCGGCCCCGCCGGCACCCAGCTGGGCGGCGCCGTCACCGCGCTCGACGCGGACCTGGCCGCCCGCACCACGCTCGCCCGCCAGGACCTGGCCGGCGCCGAGGCCACCGCGGGCTCCGACCAGGGCCTCTCGCTCGCCCTGCCCCTGCTCTGCGCGGCACTCGCCGGCCTGGGGCTGGCGGGGCTGTGGCCCCGCATCGACGAGTACCGGGCGCCGCGATGACGACGATCCGGGTGGGGGCGGGACGAGTGAGGGCGAGTCGGGTGAGAGCGGGCCGGGTCACGACGGGAGCGCGGCGGCGCTCGGCCCCCGCCCGGGCGGCGCTCGCCCTGCTACTGGTCGCGCTGTCCGCCCTCACCGCGTGCGGCGGCTCCGGATCCGGCCCGGTCGTCCACATCCTCGGTACCTGGACCGGCGACGAGCAGAAGTCCTTCCTGGCCGTGGTCGCGCCCTTCGAGCGGCGCACCGGCATCCGGGTGGACTACCAGGGCTCGCCCGACGCCGCCACCGTGCTGGCCGACCGGGTCGCCAGCGGCTCCCCGCCCGACCTCGCCGTCCTCTCCAGCCCCGGCCAGCTGGCGCCGTACGCCCGGGCCGGCAGGCTCACCCCGCTCGACGGCGTGCTGGACCGGGCGGCCCTGAACGCGCAGTACAGCCCGAGCTGGCTCCAGCTGGGCGCGGTCGACGGCCGCCAGTTCGCCGTGGTCGTCAAGGCCTCGCTCAAGAGCCTGCTCTGGTACTCCCCCCGGGCGCTGGCCGCGCACGGCTGGACTCCCCCCGCCACCTGGGACCAGCTGACGGCCACCGACCGGCAGATCACCGCCGCCGGCGGCACGCCGTGGTGCGTCGGCCTGGAGGCCAGCTCCGCCTCGGGCTGGCCCGGTACCGACTGGCTGGAGGACATCGTGCTCGCCCAGTCCGGCCCGGACGTCTACGACCAGTGGGTGGCGGGCAAGCTGGCCTGGACCTCCGCGCCGATCCGGCTCGCCTGGCAGACCTGGGGCGCCGTCGTCGCCGCGGCCGGGCAGGTCCGCGGCGGCCCGCGCGGGATGCTGCAGACCTCCTTCGGCGCGGGCGGCGGCTACCTCCTCGCCGACCGCCCGGCCTGCTACTTCGACCACGAGGCCTCCTTCATCACCGGCTACTACCGGCGGAGCACCCCGCAGGGCGGCGCTCCCGGTGCACCGCCACCGAAGGCCGGCCAGGACTTCGCGTTCAGCCGCTTCCCCACCATCACCCCGGCCTTCAGCGGCGACGAGGAGATCGGCGGGGACCTCCTGGGCCTGTTCCACGACACCCCCGCCGCACGGCAGTTGCTCGACTACCTCACCGCCCCCGAGGCGCAGGGCAGCTGGGTCTCGCGCGGCGGCACGCTGAGCCCCAACCGCCAGGTGCCGGCCACCGCCTACCCCGACGACCTCACCCACCAGCTCGGCCAACTGCTGGCCGACGCCCCCGCGGTCCGCTTCGACGCCTCCGACCTGATGCCCGACGCCCTGCGCGACGCCTTCTACCAGGCGGTGCTCGCCTACGTCAGCGACCCCTCGCAGCTCGACACCCTGCTCACCGACCTGGACCGGGTCCGCGCCACCGTGCAGCCCTGACCCCCCGGGCCGGCGCGTGGGCCGCTCGGCGCGTCGCGTACGGTTCGCTCCGTGAACGACCTGATCCGCCGCCGCCCCTGGGCCCTGCCGCTGCTGGCCACCACCGTGGCGCTGGTGGTGCTCTGCCTGAGCCTGATCTCGCTGGCCTGGCAGCTGCGGGCCGCCGGACAGATCGACGCCGCGCCGCTGCGGGTCACCGGTGCGGTCACCGCGGTCGCGCCGCGCAAGGGCGGCGTCGACTACACGGTCGCCTACCAGGTGGCCGGCCGGGAGTACCGCACCACCGCGCTCCCCCTCAAGCGCCTCATCAGGCCGGACGTCGGCACGCCCGTCCCCCTGGAGGTCGCGGCCCGGCACCCGGGGACCGTACGGGTCCAGGGCGACCGCTACCCCGACCAGGACGGCCCGGCCACCGACGAGCTGGTGTCGGTGGCGGCCGCCGTCGCCGCCGTCATCGGCCTCTGGTTCGTCCGGGCCGCTCCGAGCCGGCTCGGCCGCAAGGCCGCCCGGTCGTCAGCGGGCGAACCTCGCGACGGCCGCCGGCGTGACCGGGGTGAAGAAGTTGACGAGGTTGCCGTCGGGGTCGCGGAGCAGCAGCGACCGGTTGCCCCAGGGCATCGTGGTGGGCTCGGTCACGAACTCGGCGACGGAGCCGGCCAGGTCGCGGTGGACGGCGTCCACGTCGGCGACCAGGAACTCGATGATCACGCTGTGGTTCTCGGCGGGACGGGCGCAGCCGGGCGCGAAGAGCGCGACCGTGCGGTCGGAGCCGATCGCGAGGGTCGCGCCGGCGGTCCGCAGCTCGGCGAAGTCCTCGGTGGACCACTGCGCCCGCACCCCGGTGGCCCGCTCGTAGAAGTCGACGAGGCGCGCGATGTCGCCGGTGATGATCCGGGTCGAGACGAAGTCCATGGTGTTCTCCTGACGTCGGTGAAGCCGTTGCACCTCGGACGGTAGAGGAGATAGTGGACAGAATCGGTCCGGTATCAGGACTAGGCTCGGGGACATGGCCCGACCCACCAGCCGCGTGCTCACCCTCCTGGAACTCCTGCAGTCGGGCGGCACCAGAACGGCGGCCGAACTCGCCGACCGGCTCGGCGTCGACGGGCGCACCGTGCGGCGGTACGTGGACCACCTGGTCGACCTCGACATCCCCGTCGAGTCGGTCCGTGGCCGCTACGGCGGCTACCGGCTCGCCCCCGGGTACCGGCTGCCCCCGCTGATGCTCGACGACGACGAGGCGCTCGCCGTGCTGCTCGGACTCGTCGCCGGGCGCCGGGCGGGGCTGCCGGCGGCGACCGGAGCCGCGGGCGAGACGGCGGCGGCCAAGATCCGCCGGGTGCTGCCCGATCGGCTGGCCCGTCGGCTCGACGCCGTCCTGGAGTCGCTCGCCTTCACGGCCGCGCCCGGCGAGCCGGCCACCCCGCGGACCGGGGTCCTGCTCGCCGTCGCCGACGCGGTGCGCCACCGCCGGCCGGTCGCGCTCAGGTACACCGACCAGGACGGCCGGCGCAGCGATCGCACCCTGCACCCGTACGGGATCGTCACCCACGCGGACCGGTGGTACGTCACGGGCACCGATCCCGCGATCGGCCAGGACCGGACGTTTCGGCTCGATCGCGTCGCGGACGCCAGGGCCCTGCCGGGCTCGTTCGAGCCGCCCGCCGGACTCGATCCGGCCCAGCGCGTCCTGTCGGGGTTCGCCGGGGCCGCGTACCGGCACGAGGTGACCCTGCGGATCCACGGGACGCTCGAACAGATCCGCGCCCGGCTTCCCGCCGGCGTCGCGAGCGTGGCGGAGGCCGCTGACCCGGACGAGCCCGCGGACGGCACGGATCCGCCCGGCGAGCGCTGGCTGCGCGTCGAGGTGCGGGCCGAGCGGCTCGACTGGCTGCCCGCCGTACTCGCCTCGCTCGACCGGCCGTTCGTCATCGAGCGACCGGACGAACTGCGCGACCTCGTCCTCGCGTTCGCCGACCGGCTGGCCGCCTCGGCCCGCCGCACCTGAGGCCCGGGGAGCGGACGCCCTCGGCGCGCCCGGTACGCTTCCGCGCATGTCGCAGCCGGTTCACCTCCTCGTCCTGATCAGCACGCTGCCCGGCCGGGGCCAGGAGCAGGTCGCCGCCTTCGAGCGGCTCGCGCCGATCGTGCGGGCCGAGGAGGGCTGCCTGCGCTACGACCTGCACCAGGTGAGCGGCGAGCCCGACCGCTTCGTCCTCATCGAGCGGTGGGCCTCGAGGGCGGCGCTCGCCGCCCATGACGCCAGCGCGCACATGGTCGAGGCCGACGCGGCCGGCCCGGCCTTCCGGGCCGGTCCCGCCGAGGTCATCGAGCTCGACGCCGACCCGCTGGCCTGATCCGACCCCATCGACCGGGGCTGCCGGCCCTACCGGGGCGTCGGGTAGAGCGAGTAGCCGGGGAAGTTGCCGTACAGCTTCTCCTGCGCGCCCTCCGGGCCGTGGGTGACCGCCTGCACCAGCAGGTCGCCGCCGACGAAGGCGCCCTTCCAGGAGGCGCCGAGGCCGCCGAAGACCTCCTCCCGGTCGCCGCGCGAACGGGGCTTGTTGACGCCGACCTTGAAGGCCATCAGGTCCGGGGCGATCCGCGCGGCGAAGGCCGGGTCGTCGGTGGCGATGCTGGCGACCAGCGAGCCGTTGCCCGCGTTCATCGCGGCCAGCAGCTCGGGCTCGGTGTCCACCAGGACGACCGAGTCCAGCGGGCCGAACGGCTCCGCCTGGTGCAGCGCCCAGTTGGGCGGCGGGTCGAGCAGGCAGGCCGGCGCGAGGTAGGCGGCCGCGCCGCCGCTCTGCTCCTGCCCCGGCAGGAAGTGGCCGTCGGCCGTCGAGCCGCGGTAGAGCGGGACCGCGCGGGCGGCCACCGCGTCGTCGAAGTGCCGGACCAGCTCGGCGGCCTTGGCGGCGTGGATGACCGGCCCGAAGTCCAGCTCGGGCAGCGGCGCGTCGGGGTCGCCGACCGCGAGCGGGTGCCCGAAGCGCAGGGCGGCCAGCACCGCGAGATAGGTCTCCAGGAAGGCCGGGAAGAGCCGCCGCTGGACCACGTAGCGCGGGTAGGCGGTGCAGCGCTGCTTGGCGTACTCGAAGCCCTTGCGCAGGTGCCCGGCCAGCGTCGGCCAGTCGCTGAAGTCCCAGACGCCCCAGGTGTTCAGGCCCTCCTGCTCCAGGACGTGCCGGCGGCCCAGGTCGGCCAGCGAGGTGGCGGCCAGCCGGCCGTTGGCGCGGCCGCCGACGAAGGCCAGCGCGCCCAGTCCGGGCGAGCGGATCAGCGGCTCGGCGATCTGCGCGCCGGTCCCGGACAGCAGGGTGACCGGCAGGCCCGCGCGGCGCATCAGCGCGTGGGCCAGGGTGAGGCAGTGGAAACCGCCCTGCGAGGGGGTCTTGGCGATCACCGCGTTGCCGGCCAGCAGTTGGACCAGCTCGGCGTGCACCTGGACGCTCATCGGGTAGTTCCAGCTGGCGATGTTGGAGACCGGGCCGGGCAGCGGGGAGCGCCCCTCCAGCTGGCGTTCGACGTTCTCCAGGTACCAGTGCACGCCGTCCAGCGCGCGGGCCACGTCGGCCTCGGCCGAGCGCCAGGGCTTGCCGATCTCCCAGACCAGCAGCAGCGCCAGCAGGTCGCGGTGCTCGCCGAGCGAGGCGAGTGCGGCGCCGACCCGGCTGCGCCGCTCGTCCAGCGGGGTGCGCGACCAGGCGCCGTGTTCGAGGACCGCGAAGTCGACCGCCGCGGCCGCCTCCTCGATGCCGATCCGGGCGGGCCCGGGGATCGCCGTGCCGTCGAGGGGCGTGCTGTGCTCGCCGGGGGTGCCCACGGCGTGCCAGTCACCGCGCACCAGGTTGAGCAGCCGGTCGGCGGTGAACGCCTCGGGGGCGACGGCCAGGCACCGCGCGTAGGTCTCGTCCCAGGACAGGCCGGGCTTCAGCCGAAGGGTCATGCCAGCACTCCTGCCGCCGGGAGGGCGCTCACGCTGCCGCCGGGGAGGGCGCTCACGCCGTGTCCCTCCCAGCCTGGCACACCGGCACCGAGCGGGCCGGTGGGCGCGCGGCGACGGTCGGTGGACACCGGGGCACCGGGCGCCGGATCGGGGGGAACCCGGCCGGCACCCGTGACCGTGGGCCGCCCGGACGGTTGAGCAGGAGGACAGACCCCCAGCCGTTGCCCGTGGAGGCCCCCCGATGCGCACGTCCCTCCGAATCGCCCTCGCCGGCGCCCTGCTCGGCACGGCCGTGCTGGCCGCCGCCGCCACCGCGACGGCGGCGGGCAACCCCGCCTATCCGGCGCCGTCCCGCCAGGAGCACACCTACAGCATCCCGGTCGGCGGGATCAGCGATGTCGGCGACCTGACCAAGGTCGCCAACCTCGGCTCCGACCTCGCCGGGTTGCTCGGCCACTGAGCCGACGGCCCGGCGCCCATCGGGCGCGGCGCCGGGCCGGGGTGTCGGAGCGGGATGCGTGCGGGTCGGGGGGGCGGATGCGTGCGGGTCGGGGGGCGCCGGCTCAGCCCTTGCGGGCGGCGTAGGCGGTCTGGGCCGCGAAGCCCCAGGACGGAGCCGCGTCCCAGGGGGTGCCGACCACGTCGTCGGTGGCGTAGACGTAGCCGGCGCCGCGGGCGTACGCGGTGTCCAGCACGGTGCGCATGCCGGCGGTGTCCGGCGTGGCGTACACCAGGTGCCAGAAGGAGGTGCCGCTCGGGTCGAAGGTGGCGCCGGAGTAGTAGCCGGCGGTGTCGTTGAAGACGTTGCCGCCCAGCCAGCCGTTCGCGTACGCGTCGGCGCTGCCCTCGAAGGTCACGAAGGTGTCGGCGGTGCGGTGCCCCGGCTCCAGGTAGCAGTCCGCGACCGCGGTCCCCGGGTTGTCGGCCACCAGCTCCTTGGTGTGCGGGGAGATCGCGTAGACGCTCTCCTGCACGTAGCCGCGCAGCGCGGCGTAGTAGTCGCGGGTGACGTCGGCCTCGCCGCAGTCGCGGCCGGTCTGGTCGAAGAAGATCCCGTCGACGTGCAGCCTGTGGTCGGCGGTTCTCAGGTAGTTGTCGACGGTCGCCTCGACGTCGGCGAGCGAGCGGGTGCCGCGCGCCGTGTCGACGTAGCCGAGCACCCTGGTGCGGCCGCCGCCCGCCGCGGTGGCCGTGCGCAGCGCGTCGGCCTGCGCCTGCCAGCCGGTGTCGAACGCGGCGTAGCCGCTGTCGGGGTTCAGCACCACGATCGAGGGCGCGGGCGCGGTGCCCTGCAGGGTGGTCAGCATCGGGTCGCCGGGCAGGACGTACGCCGGCACCGCGATCTCCAGGCCCCGGCCGGCACCGACGGCGGCCGAGCCGGACCCGGCCACCGCTGCGGCGAGTGCCGCCCCGATCAGCAGAACCGGCAGGCCCTTGGTCAACGTGCGCATGGTGCACCCCTCTTGGCCGATCATCGGTTGAGGAGGGACACAGTAGTGGCAGTGGGGGGACGTGCGTCCCCGAGCCCGCCATGTGACACCGGAGGTGAAGGAGAAGCGAACTGACGGTTGATCAGCGAAGATGCGTGCCCTACCGACCGATGTCCTCCGACCAGAGTGCGGGGTGCTGCGCGATGAACTCCCGCATCAGCGCCTCGCAGGCCGGGTCGTCCAGCACCGTGACCCGCACCCCGTGCTCGGCCAGCCAGTCGTGCCCGCCGTGGAAGGTCCGGGCCTCGCCCACCAGCAGCGAGCCGATGCCGAACTGGCGGACCAGGCCGCTGCAGTACCAGCAGGGCGAGAGCGTGGTGACCATGGTGGTCCGCCCGTAGCCGCGCAGCCGGCCGGCCGCGCGGAAGGCCGCGGTCTCGGCGTGCGTCGACGGGTCGTCGTCCTGGACCCGCCGGTTGCGGCCGCGGCCGAGCAGTTCGCCGTCCGGGCCGAAGAGCGCCGCGCCGATCGGGATCCCGCCCTCGGCGCGCCCGAGCCGGGCCTCGTCCAGGGCCACCGCGAGCATCGCCGCCGCATCCGTCGTCATACCGCCACTCTCCTCCGCGGCCCGGCGCCCGGGCAACGTGCCGCGCGGGCCGCGGAGGAGTCGGTGGGTGTGGTGGTGGCGGCGCTACCCCAGAGCCGCCACCACCAGGGGTCCGCGCCGGATGCGGCGCTCCGCGAGCGGCGGGGCCGACCCCGCCCCCACCGTCCGGAAGCCACCACCGGTGCGCGGACCCCGGGTCAGGGCGACGCCGCCGGCGCGGACCCGCGGTCCCCGTCCCCACGGGGCCGCGCTCCCCTGCCGGATGCGGCGTCGACCCGACCCGTCTCGGTGGTGGGCGTCAGCCCTTGGTGGCGCACTTGTTGGCGCTGTTGGACCACAGTCCCTGCAGGTCGAAGGTGCCGGTGCTCAACGCCACGTAGGAGTCCATGTTCTCGCACTCGTCGCCGATCTCGCCGCCACCGCCGTTCCAGCCGATGCTCGGCCAGAAGTCGGTGACCGTCTCGGCGTACTCGTGCGTCTCGGTCGACTCGATGCCCGACAGCAACCGGCCGTCGGTGAAGGTGGTGCAGCCACCCGCGCCGGTGTCCGGGACGTAGGGCAGGTTGGTGTAGGCGAGCTTGCCGTAGGACGAGGTGGTGAAGTCGTGCCAGGCGCAGAATCCGCTGCTGGGGAAGCCGTCCGGGTGGGTGCCGGTGGCGGAGACCACCACGTACTGGGCGTTCAGGTTCGGCGTCTGGGTGGTGTTGCCGAAGTGCGCCGCGGCCTTGGTCGCCTCGGCGGCGACCTGGGCGGCGGTCGCGTTGCCCGGTGCGGCGGCGCCGTTGTCGAACCAGGTGCCGGCCAGCGGGGTGCTGCTCGGGTGGGTGACGTGGGTGCCCTTGGTCCCGCAGCTGCTGGTGCCCTTGGCGACGCCCTCGCAGTACTGCGACATGATGGTGCCCCAGGTGTCCTGGCTGCCGTAGAGGCCCTTGAACATGTTCTGCAGGTCGGGCGCGACGCCGGCGGGGTCGGACGACCACTGGGATCCCCAGAAGACCAGGTACACCTTCGGCGTCGGCGACACCACGCCCGAGGTGGCGGCCGAGCCGACCTTCAGCGTGTTGCCGGACGCCTGCGGCTGGGCGGCGTCGGCGGCCAACGGGCGGGCGGCGGCCGACTGGTGGATCGGCTTGAGCCCGTGGTGCCCGGGGACGGCGGCGGCCGGCCCGGCGGCGGCGAACGAGGTGGCGCCGACGGCCGCGAGGGAGAGCAGGCCCAGGGTGCGGGCGGTGGTCGTGAAGGGGCGGATGCGCATGGTGGGGGTGTCCTCCTGGAGGGGGCAGGCGGGAGTGCACGTCGACCGCCGGCCCGGCGGGGTGGGGCCCCGCGCCAGGTCGTCACCCGCGCCGGGCCGTCGACCCCGGGGGGATCAGGTCGGCGTGGCCCTGCCAATACTGACGTGGCATCCGATCTCCCGACAGCTCTGCACCCTCTGAGAATCCTCTCAATGCCCGGCCGCCCCGCCGCCGTGCGACCCCGGGTCAGCAGCCGTCCCAGAGCGCGCCGAAGGCGAGCAGCTCGTCGCGGTACTCGATCCGCTGCACCCAGTCGGCCGGCCAGGCCGACGCCCCGGCGTACGCGCCCGCGAAGGTGCCGGTCAGGCTGGCGATCGAGTCCGAGTCGCCGGAGGAGCAGGCGGCCCGGCGGACCGCGGCCACCGGGTCCTCGGGCAGCAGCAGGAAGCAGAGCAGGCCGGTGGCCAGCGCCTCCTCGGCGATCCAGCCCTCCCCGGTGACCAGACAGGGGTCCGCCTCGGTGTCGGACGCGGCGAGCGCGGCGTCGAGGCGGTCCAGCACGCCGAGGCAGTCCGCCCAGCCGCGGGCGATGAACTCCTGCGCCGAGTGGTCGTGGGCGTGCGCCACCAGGTCGCCGAGCCAGAAGTCGTCGTAGCGGCTGTGCTGGGCGAGGGCGTAGCCGCGCAGCAGGCCGGGCAGTTCGGCCGGCGCCGCACCCTCGGTGAGCAGGTGGACGGCGTGCGCGGTCAGGTCGCTGGCCGCCAGCGCGGTGGGGTGGCCGTGCGTCAGCCCGGACTGCAACTGGGCCGCGCCCGCCCGCTGTCGGCCCGTCAGGCCGGGGACCAGGCCGATCGGCGCGACGCGCATGGTGGCGCCGCAGCCCTTGGAGCCGATCTGGCTGGCCTGCTGCCAGCGGCGGTCCGGCTCGCCGAGCAGCCAGCAGCCCTTCAGGCAGGTCAGGCCGGGCGCGCGGTTGTTCTCCGGCGACCGCGACCAGTCCACGAACTCCTCGCGGACCGGGCGCTCCAGCCGCAGCGGGGTGAGCGGTCCGCGCTCCAGCGCGGTGCGCAGGCCCCGGGCGAGGGCGAGTGCCATCTGGGTGTCGTCGGTGACCAACGCGGTCTTGGGAAGCGGCAGTTCACGCCAGTCGGGGCTGAGCAGGCGGATCTCCTGGAAGGTCATGAACTCGGTGCGGCGGCCCAGCGCGTCCCCGACCGCCAGGCCCAGCAGCGCGGCGGTGGCGGGTCGCCGGGCCCGTCCGGCGGCGGGCCGGTCCGCCGGCGCGGCCTCGGCTCCCGCGCTCGCTCCCGCGGTCACCCCCGCGCCCGCGCCGGCACCCGCCCGGTACCAGGCCACCAGGGCGGCGGCGACCGCGTGGAGCGTGCCGTCCAGATAGGCGGAGCCGATCGCGCCGTCGCCGAACCGCTCCCCGCGCAGCACCGCCGTCGCCGCCCGCACGGCGTCGCCGGGCCGGTAGGTGTCCTCCCAACTCAGCTGGGGCAGCGGGAAGTTCATCCAGTGATAGCGGGGTGTCACGGCGCCCACCGCCGACAGCAGGCCGCAGAGTTCCCGCACCCGTGGCCCGTACACCGGGTACCGCGGCCCGTCCGGGTCCGCGGCCGGCGGCGCCCAGAGCACGTCCTGCTCGTCGACCCGCCACTCCCGCACCAGCGCTTCGAGGCGCAGCCACGGCTCGGCGCGGCTCGGGTCCAACTCGCCGATGAGCGCCGCGTCCCCGGGGTCCTGGTCCGGGTCCCGCTCGGGTACGGCCGCGGCTGCGGCGTCCGGGGCGGCCTCCTGCGGCGGGCGGCGCAGCAGCCGGCGCATCCGGGCGTACTTCACCGTCAGCCGCGTGCGGGTGGCCGGGTCCAGGACGGCGAGGCGCTCGGGGCGCGTGTTGTGCGCGATGTCGGCGTCCTTGATCGCGTACGCGCCCTCGGTGGCCGTGATCCGGGCCGCGTACGCGCGCGGGTCCTCCCCCGGACGCTTGGTCAGCGCCAGGATCAGCTCCTTGGTGTGCGCCGAGAGCGGCGCGGTGGCCAGCCACTCGGGCGTCAGCACGCCGTCCTCGATGGCGTCGTGCAGCCAGGCGGCGGCGATCTGCTCCTCGCTGCCGTGCCGGTCCACCACTCCCTGGGCCACCGCCGCCAGGTGCTCGGCGTACGGCCGTCCGGCCTTGTCCACCTGGTCCGCGTGGGCACGCCGGGCCAGTGCCTCGACCTCGGTCAGCGTCAGAAAGCTCATCCGCGCACCCTATCGCCGCTCACCGGGCCGACCCCGGGCCGACCGTCGCCACGGCCCCGCCCTCACCCCGCGTGTCACGGGCGTCGGCTTGGATGAGCGCATGACTGTCTACGACGTGGCCCGCCGGCTCCCCTCCATCGCCGAGCTGCGGAACCTGTGCCGCTCGCTGGCCGTGCTCGATGCGATCCTGAGCCCGGACTGGGAGGACCGGTACCACTCCTTCGACGCCTCCTGGGCCGAGGGCGAGGAGATGGCCTCGATGCGCGACGGATCGGGGGACGAGTACTCCATCGTCTTCTCGGCGGTCGGCGCGTACGTGCGCGGCTTCTGCCACGAGTCGCCGATGAGCCCGTACGCCAACGAGGGCGAGCCCTGGCCGGGAGTGGTCGACGGTGTGCCGCACGCCTTCCGACCCTTCCTCGAGGAGCCGGCGTTCGCCGACGAGGACGAGGTGCCGGTCGTGACGGCCTGTCTGTGGCGCGCGACGACGGACGACGGGTGGCGGCACAGCGTGATCGACTTCCCGGCCGGTCACCCCGACCCCGACGGGGCGACCGCCCTGTTCGAGCTCCTGGTGGACCGCTCGCCGGAGGCGTTCCAGCGCTTCGCGCAGGACTACTACGAGGTCCCCGTGAACCTGGCGGCCGTGCGCGACGTGTACGCCTCGCGACCGCTGAGCCGGGAACTCGTGTCGGCGCTGAACCCGGAGATCACGCTCGCGGACCTCGCCGAGTCCCTCGCGGAGATCGGCTACCCGCCGTCGGGCCGGGACCCGAACTGAGCGTCACCCGCACCGCGATCGGCGGCGTCCACGCGGTCGGCGCAAAGCGAAAGGCGAGGAGACCTCTCCTCGCCACTCTCAAGATATAGCGCACCGGGGGGCTTGCGGCAAGGCCCCGGTCGCGGCGCAGAATCGTCGGCCGAGGCCGACGAGCTGCGGAAATGAGGGCACGACGTGCGGGTACTGGTGAGCGTGGAGGTGTCGCGGTGACGGAGCGGTACGTGGTGGACCTGCGGGAGGTCGACGGGACGCAGGTCGCGTCGGTCGGCGGCAAGGGCGCGCACCTGGGAGAGCTCTCGCGGGTGGCGGGCGTGCGGGTGCCGGGTGGCTTCTGCGTGACGACGGACGCCTTCCGGCGGATCATGGCGCTGGCGCCGTCGATCGAGGAGCGACTCGACCGGCTGTCGCGCCTCGACCCGGAGGACCGCGAGGACCGCGAGGCGGTCCGCGAGCTGAGCGCGCAGATCCGCCGGACCATCGAAGGGGTTCTCGTCCCGGACGATCTCGCGGCGGAGATCACCCGCGCGCTCGCCCCGCTCGGCGAGCGGGCCTCCTACGCCGTGCGGTCCAGCGCGACGGCGGAGGACCTGCCGACGGCCTCCTTCGCCGGACAGCAGGACTCGTACCTGAACGTCGTGGGGCCGGCGGAGGTCCTGCGGCACGTCAGCCGGTGCTGGGCCTCGCTGTTCACCGAGCGGGCCGTGACCTACCGCCGGCGGGGCGGCATCGACCACCGAACGGTCCAGATGGCCGTGGTCGTGCAGCAGATGGTCCTCCCCGAGGCGTCCGGCGTGCTGTTCACGGCCGACCCCGTCACCGGCCACCGGAAGGTCGCCACCGTGGAGGCGGGCCCCGGTCTCGGCGAGGCCCTGGTCTCCGGCCTGCTGAACCCGGACGTCTTCACGGTGCGCGACGACGAGGTCGTCGCCCGGACGGTCCACGCCAAGGAGCACGCCCTGCGGGCCGCACCGGGCGGTGGGACGCGGAAGGTGGCGATCGACCCGCGGCACGCCGGGCAGCCGGCGCTGACGGATGCGCAGGTCCTGCGGCTGGTACGGCTCGGGCGGCGGATCGAGGCACACGCCGGCCGCCCGCAGGACATCGAGTGGTGCCTGGTCGAGGACGACTTCCGGATCGTCCAGAGCCGGCCGATCACCACGCTCTTCCCCGTTCCCGAGGCCGACGACGGCGAGAACCACCTCTACGTCTCCGTCGGTCACCAGCAGATGATGACCGACCCGATGAAGCCCCTGGGGCTCTCCATGTGGCAGCTGACGGCCATGGTGGCGATGCACGAGGCCGGCGGGCGGCTGTTCGTCGACGTCACCCGGCGTCTGGCCTCGCCCGCGAGCCGCGCCGGCCTGCTGGAGCTCATCGGCAGGGGCGATCCGCTGGTCAGGGACGCGCTGGAGACCGTCCTCGACCGCGGTGACTTCGTCCCCCCGCTCTCCGACGAGAATCCCGGCGCGGGTGCCGGCGGGGGTCCCGGCGGGCCGCCGGTGGGCGGCGTTCCCACCCCGATCGAGACCGATCCGGCGATCGTCACCGGGCTGATCGAGCGCAGCCGGGCGTCCGTCGCGGCCCTGGAGCGCGACATCCGCGCGAAGAGCGGACCGGCGCTGTTCGACTTCCTGCTGGAGGCCTTCGAGGAGCACCGACGGGCGCTGGGCGACCCGCTGAACATGCAGGCGGTCATGGCGGGCATGGAGGCCACCTGGTGGCTCAACGACAGGCTCGGGGAGTGGCTGGGCGAGAAGAACGCGGCTGACACGCTCACGCTGTCCGCCCCCAACAACATCACGTCCCAGATGGGGCTGGCCCTGCTGGACGTCGCGGACGCGATCCGCCCGCATCCGCAGGTGGTGGCGTTCCTCCAGGGCATCCAGGGCATCCAGGGCGTCCAGGACGTCGGGGGCAAGGACTTCCTGGACGAGCTGGCCGAGCTCCCGGGCGGGACGCAGGCGCGCGACGCCATCGAGTCCTACCTCGACCGGTACGGCATGCGCTGCGTGGGCGAGATCGACATCACCCGGCCGAGGTGGCGCGAGCGCCCCGGCACGCTCGTGCCCGTGATCCTCGACAACGTCAGGCTCTTCGAGCCGGGCGCCGCCGCCCACCGCTTCGAACGGGGGCGGCAGACGGCACGGGAGAAGGAACGCGACGTGCTCTCCCGCCTGCGGACGCTGCCGGACGGGGAGCACAAGGCCGAGGAGACCCGGCGGATGATCGAGCGGCTCCGCACCTTCATCGGCTACCGGGAGTACCCGAAGTACGGCATCGTCAGCCGCTACTTCGTCTACAAGCAGGCCCTGTTGGCGGAGGCGGGGCGCCTCGTGCGGGCCGGCGTGCTCCGGGAGCGGGAGGACGTCTTCTACCTCACCTTCCAGGAGTTCCACGAGGCCGTGCGCGCGCAGCGGGTGGACGACGGGCTCATCCGGCGGCGCAAGGAGGAGTTCCGCTCCTACCGGGCGCTCACCCCGCCGCGGGTGCTCACCTCGGACGGTGAGGCCCTCGCCGGGGCGTACCGGCGCGAGGACGTGCCCTCCGGCGCCCTGGTCGGCCTGCCGGTCTCCGCCGGAACGGTCGAGGGCCGGGCGCGCGTCATCCTCGACATGGCGCAGGCCGACCTGGCGGAGGGCGACATCCTGGTCACCGCCTACACCGACCCCAGCTGGTCGCCGCTCTTCGTCGCCATCGCGGGCCTGGTGACGGAGGTGGGCGGCCAGATGACCCACGGCGCGGTGATCGCCCGGGAGTACGGCCTGCCGAGCGTCGTGGGCGTGGCGCAGGCCACCCGGCTGATCCGCGACGGGCAGCGGATCCGCGTGCACGGCACCGAGGGGTACGTCGAGATCCTGTCCTGACCGGCCACGGCGTGGCGCCGGGCCATTCTTTGCCAAACGGTCGACCAACGGGCGCGCCGGGCTCGGTAACGTGCGAGTCCTCCCCCTGACTCCGAGGAACGGGCCCGCGCGCCGGGCCCCGGAAGGCTGCCGCCATGACCGTGATCGACCTGCTGGGCACCACCACCGACCTGCCGCACTCCTGGCGTTCCCGGCTGCTCGCCGAGGTGGGCACGGCGCGGGTGAAGGTCCTGCGGATGGACGAGCTGCCCGTCGAACAGGAGTGCCACGCCGCCACCGAGGTGCTGCTGGTCCTCGACGGGCGGCTCGAACTCCTCCTCGCCGGCCGCCCGGTGACGGTGCGCTCGGGCGAGCTGGTGACCGTCCCGGCGGGCTGCCCGCACGCCGTCCGGCCGGGGAGCAGCGGAACGCTGGTGATCGTGGAGACCGCCGAGTCCTGAGCCCGCGACTCACGGCCGCCCGCCGCCCGGAACCCGCTACGGCTCGCTGCCCTCGCCCTCGGCGGCGGACTGGACCAGGTTCTCCTCCAGCCGCTCCAGGGTGTGCAGGGCCGCCGTGCGCTCGCCGGCGCTCAGGCCCGCGGTCACCAACTCCTCGAGCCGGCTCCAACTCTCCTCCACCTCGCGCCGCAGGGCGTGACTGGCCGCGGTGGGTTCGATGAGGGAGGCACGCCGGTCGGTGGGTGACGGGCGCCGACGGACGAATCCGGCCTGTTCCAGCCGCTGGACCGTGCGGGTCATGGTGGCGGCGTCGGAGTCCAGCAGCCGCACCAGGTCGGTCTGACGCTGGGCCCCGAGCTCCCACAGGTGCATCATCACCAGCTCCTGGCCCGGGTGCAGGCCGATCCGGCGCAGCAGCTGCCCGGCGAGCATGCGGTGCAGGCGGGCCAGCCGGAAGATCGCGTGGCTGATGGGCCCGCCGCTTGCGGCGGCCGGCACCGGAACGCTCGCCTCCCGCCCCGCTCCCGCAGGGGTCCTCCCGACCTCCGGCGTGGACGACGTCATCTCTTCCTCGCTTCCCTGGTTGAGCAGCTAACGCTATCGCGCGCACACGGCCATCTCCTGGAATTGCCTCACCTTGTCGCAATTTTCCCTGATGAAGCCACGTGTCCTGCGTCACAGTGCAGCCCGGGAATGATCCTCGGAACTTTACTTGTTCGGACAGGTAACTGCTACGGTGCATGCGTCGAGGCCACCACCGGGCACCCACCACTCCTTGCGAGGGAAGAGATCATGACCACTGCTTTCGATCCGATCGTCCTGGGCGGCCGCCGTCTGGCCAGCCGTATCGCGATGGCGCCGATGACCCGTAGCCGCGCCTTCGGTCCCGGCGCGGAGCCGACGGAGCTGATGGCGACGTACTACGCGCAGCGGGCCGGCGCCGGACTGATCGTCACCGAGGGCGTCCAGCCCTCGCCGGTCGGCCAGGGCTACCCCGACACCCCCGGCCTGCACACACCCGGGCAGGTGGCGGCGTGGCGGACGGTGACCGATGCCGTGCACCGGGAGGGCGGTGTGATCTTCGCGCAGCTGATGCACACCGGCCGGATCGGGCACCCCAGCCTGCTGCCCGAGGGGCTGGTGCCGGTGGGGCCCTCACCGGTGGCGGCCACCGGCCAGGTGTTCACACCCGAGGGCCCGAAGGACTTCGTGACGCCGAAGGAGCTGACCGAGGACGAGATCCGCCGGACCATCGACGACTTCGCCGCCGCGGCCGGGCGCGCCGTCGAGGCCGGCTTCGACGGGGTCGAGATCCACGGCGCCAACGGCTACCTGCTCCACCAGTTCCTCGCACCGAACGCCAACCGGCGCACCGACTCCTGGGGCGGCGACGTCGAGGGCCGGATCCGCTTCGCCGTCGAGGTGGCCACCGCCGTGGCCGAGGCGATCGGCAGCCACCGGGTGGGCCTGCGGATCTCGCCCGGCAACCCGTACAACGACATCGCCGAGGAGCAGCCGGCCGAGGTGTACGAGGCACTGCTGGAACGGCTCGCGGGCCTGGACCTGGCCTACCTGCACCTCTTGGAGGGCCCGGACCGCGACCTGACCGCGCGGCTGCGCAAGGCCTGGCCCGGCACGTTCGTCCTCAACCCCTTCACCCACCCGGAGGCCACCGGCCCCGACGCCCTGGCGCTGATCGAGGACGGAACCGCGGACATGATCGCCTTCGGCGCGCTCTTCCTGGCCAACCCCGATCTGCCGGCCCGGCTCGCCGCCGGCGGCCCGTTCAACACCCCGGACGCGGCCACCTTCTACGGCGGCGACCACCGCGGCTACACCGACTACCCCACCCTCGCCGGCTGAGCGGCGAGCCCTCCGGCGCGACCACCCGTCGTGACCGCAGAGTGATGCACAGCATGCCGTTGCCTTTCCCACCCCCCTCCACCTGGGAGTTCCCGATGTCCACTGCGATCACCTTCTCCGAGTACGGCGCCCCCGAGGTGCTGCGGCCCACCGAGGTCACCCCGGCCGAGCCGGGCCCGGGCCAGGTCCGGATCCGGGTGCGGGCCGCCTCCGTGAACCCGCTCGACCTGAAGATCCGCGCCGGCCTGATGGCGAAAGTCGCCCCCGCCGACTTCCCGGTGACGCCCGGGCTGGACGCGGCCGGCGTCGTCGTCGCCCTCGGCGAGGGGGCCGAGGCGGCCGTCGGCGACGAGGTCCTCGGCTCCACCGTCGGCGGCAGCTACGCCGAGTACGCCGTGCTGGACCGGCCGGTGGCCAAGCCCGCGGCGATGACCTGGGAGGTGGCCGCTTCACTGGTGACGGTCGGCCAGACCGCGCACCGGGTCCTCGGGCAGCTCGGCGCGCAGCGCGGCCAGACCGTGCTCGTGCACGGCGCCGCGGGCAGCGTGGGCTTCATCGCGGTGCAGTTGGCCGTCGCCCGCGGAATCTCCGTCGTGGGTACCGCCGCCGAGCGCGATCTCGAACGTCTCACCGCCCTCGGCGCAACCGCCGTCCGCTACGGCGACGGCTGGCTGGAGCGGGTCAGGAGTGCCGTACCGGGCGGCGTCGACTTCGTCTTCGACGCCGCCGGCGCCGGCGTGCTCGCCGACTCCGTCGCCCTGACCGGCGATGCGGGGAAAGTCATCACCATCGCCGACATGGCCGCCCAGCAGCACGGGGTCCGCTTCAGCGCGGGCAGCACCGCCGGGGCCGACCAGGGCAACCCGTCCCTGCCGGAACTGGTGCAGCTGGCCGCCGCCGGAGAGCTCACCGTGCCGATCTGGCACAGCTACCCCCTGGCGGAGGCCGCCCGGGCGCACGCCGACCTGGAGGCCCACCGCAACCGCGGCAAGGCCGTCCTGCTGCCCTGACAACGACGGCGCTTGGCGCGGACGCGCTGGAGGCGATGCCAGCCGAGCAGCTCCAGCGGGTCGTCGCCCCCACCCATGTCGTCGCGGTCAGAGCAGGGCGACTGTGCCGTGGCCGCTGGAGGGCTGGATGACGGGCGTGCCCTCCTGGTCGCCGAGGCCCTGGTAGGTCGCGGTGTAGCCGGTCAGCAGGGCGGCGACCAGACCCAGGACGGCCGGGTCCGCGTCGCAGGACGCGTTGCCGTGGCTGTCCGCCTGCGCGGTGCACAGGACGGTGCCGTCGGCGGCGGTGAAGGTGATGTCCGCCCAGGGCCCGAAGCCCGCCCCGGCGTGGAAATGGGCGTGCAGGTTGGTCAGGCCCAGCGGGAGAAGGCTCAGCCGCGCGGGGCCGGCGGTGGTGGTGCTCTTCCGGTCGACGGCCACCTGCTCCGGATAGTTGCAGGTCAGGAGTGTGGTGTCCCACCACAGGTTGGCCGGGCAGTCGAACCGGTAGGCGATCCCGTTCGAACACTCCCAGAACTGTCCCGGATCGTTCGGGTCACCGTAGTACTGGTTGGGGCCGGGGCAGGGGTTGGTGACGGGAGTCGGCGGGCCACTGGTGGCGGCGGCCGACGTGGCGAGCGCACACACCAGCACGACGGACGAGACGGCCGTGGACAGCAGTGTCTTCTTCACCCTGCGGATCCTAGGGACCGTTCGGGTCTGACATGGAGCAAACAAGCGAACTGCTCGGCAGGACCGGTCGACAACCGGGCTGCCGGGTTCGGCGGGGGAGGCGATCAACAGTCGCCGGGCAGCGGTCGGCGGGCCGGCGGTGGGGCGTCAGCCCAGCGCCGCCAGCTCCGGCCCGGTCAGCGCCAGCTCGACGGCGCCGGCCGAGTCCCGCACGGAGGCGGCCCGCCGGGCGCCGGGGATCGGGATCACCCGCGGTGACTGGGCCAGCTGCCAGGCCAGCGCGACCTGCTGCGGGCTGACGCCGCGGGCCCGGGCCACCGCGTGGAAGGGGGTGTCGGCCGCCGGCTGGGCGGTCCCGGGCTCGTCGACGGCGCTCAGCGAGATGCCGCCGAGCGGGCTCCACGGCAGGAAGGCCAGGCCCAGCGCGTCGCAGAGCTCCAGGGTGGGCCGGGTCTGCTGGTGGGCGGGGGAGAAACGGTTCTGCACCGAGACCAGCCGCGAGCCGAGGATGCCGAGCGCCTCGAGGATCTGCCCGCCGTCCACGTTGGACAGGCCGACCATCCGGATCTTGCCCTCGTCGTGCAGCTCGCGCAGCGCTCCCACCGACTCGGCGAAGGGGACCGCCGGGTCCGGCTTGTGCAGCTGGTACAGGCCCAGGGCCTCGACGCCCAGGCGCCGCAGCGAGCCTTCGGCGGCCGCCCGCAGCCGGGCCGGGGCCCCGTCGACGGTCCACGAGCCGTCCCCGGGCCGTCCCCGGCCGCCCTTGCCGGCGACCAGCACCTCGGAGACGTCGCCGCCGTAGCCGGCCAGGGCACGGGCGATCAGCTCCTCGTTGTGGCCCAGCTCCCCGGCGTGCCAGTGGTAGGAGTCGGCGGTGTCGATCAGCGTCACCCCCGCGTCCAGCGCGGCGTGGATCGTCCCGATGGCCTGGGCCGGCTGCGGGCGGCCCTCCACCGACAGCGGCATCGCGCCGAGCCCGATCGCGCTCACCCGGACCGCGCCGAGGCTGCGGAAGGTCATCACGGCTGTACCTCCTTGATCGCCTGGGGCAGCCACTCCGCGGTGCGGGAGAAGGAGAATCCCAGCCGCACCGCCCGCGTGGTGTCCATGGCGTAGCAGTGGTCGAACGAGAACGGCGAGACCGGCTCGCCCGGGGCCGCGACCGCGATCTGCGCGCGGGCCTCGGTCCCCGGGTGCCGCTCGATCGCCGCGCACAGGTCGCGGACGTCGAGCGTTCCGTGCGAGGCCGCGTTGACCGGCCCGGTGAACGTGCCGCGGGCGGCCCAGACCAGGAAGCGGGCGATCTCCCGCTGCTCGACGAAGGACGCCTGCTGCGGCCGCGGGTGCACGGCCACCGGCCGGCCCTGGGCGATCCGGCCGGTGTAGTAGGCCAGCCGTCCGGTGAAGTCGGCGCCGCCCAGCACGTGCGCGGTCCGCACGGTGACCACGTCGAACGGCGCGCTCTTCAGCAGCAGCGCCTCCGCCTGGCGCTTGCCCTCACCGTACTGGGCGTCGCGGAACTCGGTTCTGTCCCAGGGCAGTTCCAGGTCCACCGGCCAGTCGGCCAGTTCGAGGGCGACCTCCCCCAGCGGCGGACCGTCGGCCCGGCCGAGCCCGGCGTAGACCTCGACCGTGGAGGTCATCAGGTAGCGCCGGGTGCGGCCCGCGAAGACCCGCGCGGCGATGGCCGCCTGCACCGGGGTGTAGCAGACCTGGTCGATGACCACGTCGAACCGGCGGTCCCCGAGCGCCGCGCGCAGCGCCGTCTCGTCGTCGCGGTCGGCGAACAGGTGCGTGACGCCCGGCGGGGCGGCCGCCGAGCCGCGGTTGACCACGGTGACCCGTACTCCGGCGTCCCGCAACTCCTCGATCACCCGGCGGCCGAAGTAGCGGCTGCCGCCGATCACGCACACATCCCTGACGTCCATGCGGTGTCTCTTCCTCTCCTGGAACGAGGCCCAGCCTGCCCTGCCCCCGTCGACAGCGGTAGTGTGCACCTTGATGCCTCGTCCTAAGGAGAACTGTTGATCGACGTCCAGCGCCTGACCGTCCTGCGGGAGGTCGCCCGGTACGGCAGCTTCAACCGCGCGGCGGCCGAGCTGCGGTGCACGCCCTCCGCCGTCTCGCAGCAGATCGCCGCGCTGGAGCGGAAGTTGGGCACGCCCGTGGTGGCGCGCAGCACCCGCGGCATCACCCTCACCGAGGCCGGGCAGCTGCTGGTGGAGGCCGCGGACGCGATCGCGGCCGAGTTGGCCGACGCGCAGGAGCGGATCGACCGGCTCGGCGCCGAGCGCGCCACCCTGACCCTGGCCACCTTCGCCAGCGGCGGCCGCCAACTGCTGCCCGGCCCGCTGGCCGGCTTCGTCGCCGACCACCCCGAGGTGGAGCTGACGATCCTGGAACTGGAGCCGGAGGAGAGCCTGCCGATGGTCCGCGAGGGCCGCGCCGACCTCGCGCTCGGCTACCACTACGACGGTCCGCCGCCCGCCCGCCCCACGGACCGCTCCGGCCTGGACTGGACACCGCTGGCCGAGGACCCGCTGCGGGTCGTCCTGCCGCGCGACCACCCCGCAGCCGCCCGCGAGAGCCTGCACCTGGCCGAACTCGCGGGCGAGCGCTGGGTGCTGGGCTGCCTCAAGTCGGCCGGCCAGCTCGCCCGGCACGCCGAGCTGGCCGGCATCGAGCTGCGGATCGGCTGCAGCGCCACCGACTACACCTTCGCCCAGCGCCTGGTGACCGCCGGCGTCGGCATCGCGCTGATCCCCGAGATCGGCCTCACCCACGCCCCGGACCTGGCCGTCCGCCCGCTGGCCGCCCCCGGCCTCGCGCGCCACCTCGGTCTCGCCCTCTCCCGCCGCCGGCGCGGCCCGGCCGCCCGCCTCGCCGAGGACCTCGCCGCCCGCCTGGTCGCCCAGGCCGGGCACCACCCCGCCGGCGCCGACCGACCGGACCGGCACCGACCCGCGGCCGGCTGACCGGGTCGACCGTGCGGACCGGGCCAGCCGGTCACAACCGCCCAGATCCGCAGCTCGGTTCCAACGAAAGCGGTCGATTTGTGGCAGTCCATGCGTACCGGCCGGTCGCCCACTAGCGTCGGCGCATGGTTGCCACCCGGGGCGGTTCGACTGAAGCGGTGTCCGTACCAGAGGCTGGAGAGGAGCCGGCCACCGCCATCCAGCGCACAGCGGTCCAGGACCTGAGCGAACTGCGCGCCGCCGAGCAGCGGTTCAGGGGTCTGCTGGAGTCGGCACCCGACGCCATGGTGATCGTGGACGACTCCGGCTCGATCAAGCTGGTCAACGCCCAGACCCAGGCCCTGTTCGGCTACGACCGCGACGAACTGCTCGGCCGCCAGGTCGAGGTGCTGCTGCCCGAGCGGTTCCGCACCCAGCACCCCCGCTACCGCGCCGGGTACACCACCAACCGCCTCACCCGTCCGATGGGATCCGGGCTGGAGCTGTACGGGCTGCGCAAGGACGGCACCCAGTTCCCCGTGGAGATCAGCCTCAGCCCGCTGGAGACCGCCGAGGGGCTGCTGGTCTCGGCCGCCATCCGGGACGTCAGCGACCGCAAGGCGGCCGAGGCACGGATCAGCGAACTGGCGGCCCTGGTCGAGTCGTCCCAGGACGCCATCATCAGCACGACCAGGGACGGCCGGATCACCTACTGGAACACCGCCGCCCAGATCCTCTACGGCTACAGCCCGGCGGAGGCGGTCGGCCTGCACCTGGGGGCGCTGGCGCCCGCCGAGCACAAGGACGACGTGGTGGCCCTGCTGGACCGCCTGGCCGGCGGCGAGCGCATCGAGCACTGCGAGACCCTGCGGCTGACCGACACCGGTCGCCTGCTGCACGTCGACGCGACGCTCTGGCCCACCCGCGACCACGACCACGCGATCACCGGCACCTCCGCGATCGTGCGCGACGTGGCCGACCGCAAGCGCGCCGAGCTCGAACTGACCCGCCTCTACGAGCAGCAGCGCCACATCGCCCTCACCCTGCAACGCAGCCTGATGGGCTCGCCGCCCGACGTGCCGGGCATGCCGACGGCCAGCCGCTACCTGGCCTCCACCCAGGGCGCGGGGGTCGGCGGCGACTGGTTCGACCTGATCCCGCTCGGCGCCGGGCGGATCGGCGTCATCATCGGCGACGTGATGGGCCGCGGGCTGGAGGCCGCCGCCGTGATGGGACAGCTGCGCTCGGCCGCCCACGCGCTGGCCAAGACCGGGATGCCGCCGCACCGCCTGATGCGCGCGCTGGACGCGGTCGTCGCCGACCTGCCCGACCAGTTGGTCACCTGCTGCTACCTGGTGGTCGACCCCGGCGCCGGCACGGTGACCATCTGCTCGGCGGGACACCTGCCCGCCCTGCTCGTCGCGCCGGACAACGAGGTCCGCGCCCTTCCCGCGCCGATCAGCGTCCCGCTGGGGGTCGGCGAGGTGGCGCACCGGCAGACCACGCTGCCGGTCCCGCCCGGCTCGACCCTGGTCCTCTACACCGACGGCCTGGTGGAGACCCCGGCGAGCGACCTGGACGTACAGATCGCCAAGCTGACCGTCGAGCTGCGGGCCGCCTTCACCCGGACCCCGGTCCTGGAACAGTGCGCCGACCAGGTCCTGGAGGCGATGCTGCCGCGCGCGGAGGGCTATCCCGACGACGTCACCCTGCTGCTGGCGCACCTGCCCGCCGCGCCGCTGGCGAGCGCCGAGGCGGAGTTCCGGGCCGAGCCGGTGACCGCCTCGGCCGCCCGCCGCTTCCTGCGCACGACCCTGCGGACCTGGGAGTGCGAGGACGCCTGCGACACCGTCTGCCTGCTGGCCTCGGAGATCATCACCAACGCGGTTCGGCACGCCCAGGGCCCGATCGGGCTCCGGGTCCACCGCACCCGCCGCGAACTGGCCGTCGAGGTGTCCGACGGAAGCACCCAGCTCCCGGCGCCCCGGATCGTCGACAGCGCCAGCGAGGACGGCCGCGGCCTCTTCCTGGTCGAGGCGCTGGCCCACAGCTGGGGCGCGCGGCCGACGAACTCCGGCAAGACGGTCTGGTTCACGGTGCCGTGCGTCTGATCCCGCGCGGGGTCCGCCGATGTGGTGCGGGCCACGGGCGGGGCTGTTTGTGACGCAGGGTG